>CAZEWB010000666.1:0-2817 GCA_964515655.1 uncultured Bacteroidales bacterium | reverse complement strand
AAAATAATAAATTCCAAATTCTAAAAACCAATTTCCAAACAATTTCAAAAATGCAAAATCAAATTTCAAAACAATGGCAAATCCTGTTTTGAATTTATATTATTTGAGATTTTGATTTGTTTGAGATTTGAAATTTTATTTTTGTGATTTAAAGGTTTTATCCTTTAAACGATTCCCTGTCTTCATTTTCCAACCTGCATATCTGCTTCAGGCGAGTCTTCGAGGGCGCTGAAATCTTTCCTGAGATATTTGTAGTACCCGGCGATCCCTATCATCGCTGCATTATCTGTTGTAAAAACCGGTGCAGGAAGAAAGAGTTCCCATTTCTTTTTAACGGACAATGCGGTAAGTGCATTGCGGAGATATGTATTTGCCGAGACACCACCGGAAACAGTGACTGTTTTTATGCCTGTTATCTGTGTTGCCTTTACAATCTTATCACACAATACATCCGAAATAGTGTGCTGTAGCGATGCGCAAAGGTCGGGTTTTTCTTCTTCGATAAAGTTATTGTTCTTCTTCATTTCGTCGCGGAGGAAATACAGGAAAGATGTTTTAAGTCCGCTGAAACTGAAGTCGAGTCCCTGTATGTGTGGTTTTGCAAAACGGAAACGATGGGGATTCCCATTATCTGCCAGCCTGTTTATATGAGGGCCGCCGGGATATGGCAGACCGATAACTTTTGCGCATTTGTCGAAGGCTTCGCCTGCTGCATCGTCAATTGTGCGGCCGAGGATCTCCATATCGTAATAAGATGTGACCTTAAGTATAAGCGTATGCCCGCCGGAAACAAGAAGGCTGAGATGAGGGAATGAAGGAAAGCGGTCGGGCTTGCCTGGTTCGGAAATAAAGTGCGAAAGTACATGTCCTGCAAGATGGTTCACATCAAGAAGAGGGACACCGGCAGCAATGGCAAAACCTTTTGCAAAGGAAGCGCCCACAAGAAGCGAGCCCATAAGCCCCGGCCCGCGGGTGAATGCAACAGCTGAAATTTCTTTTCTGTCCACCCCCGCCTCTTTAAGTGCGGCTTCAACAACCGGGACAATATTTTCCTGGTGAGCGCGCGAAGCAAGTTCCGGAACAACCCCGCCATACTGCTCGTGCACCTTCTGCCCCGCAATAACGTTGGACAACAACACCCCATCGCGCAATACGGCAGCGGAGGTATCGTCGCAGGAGGACTCGATGGCAAGGATGATGATGCTCATAAATTTTATAACGATGCAAATTTAGGAAATAAAGCGGAAAGGGAAAAGGTTGTCGCATTTTGCGATATCTCTGTCACTCGCGACACGCGAGCGACAGAAAGGGGCGGCATTGATCATACTACAAAGTTTTCAGTGCTTGTGCGGTAGCAGCTGTTGTGTGTAGTGCATTTTATTTAATTATTAGTTTTCCACTACCAATTGTTTCCTTATTCTTTTGAAGTTGGAAAAAATATATCCCATTTACTAAATCTTCTCTTTCTATCTTTATTTTTTCGGTTGTTATATTATCAATTTGCTTTACTGCTTGTCCCGTTATGTTATAAAGAGTTAGGATATGTTTTTCGTTTTTATTGTTTTCGAATACTATAAGTGTGTATTCAAAGAATGGATTTGGATACACTTCTATCTTTTTATGTGGTACTATCTCGGTGATTATAGTAATCAGTGTGTCTCCACCTGTATTTGTCCTGTAAAACTGGCTATTTCCAACAATAAATCCTGTATCAATATTTAAGAAAAAAACATCCATTATATCATCCATCCACATATCCCCCATACCTGGAGGGCTCGATGATTGCAGATTCCAGTTTAAACCTCCATTGGTTGTTTTATACATTTGAAACTGTCCACATATATATCCAATAGTATCATTTGTAAAATACATTGAAGATAAGTATAGGCCATTACTAATAATAGTTGAATACAGATTCCAACTATTACCACAATCAATTGTTTTGAAAACATAATGTGATACATCTGACTGGGATGATGTAAGAAGATAGCCAATACTGTCAGATGGAAAGAAGATATCAACAACATATCCTGAATCTACGCCTTGGCTTACCCAATTATAACCTCCATTTATTGTTTTTAAAATAAAGTTTCCACCACCAGCAAAACCTGTTGAATCGTTTATGAAAAAAACAGAATTAAGCCGATTTGAAACGGTTGAATTTTGTGTAGTCCAATTGATTCCTATATCTATCGTTTTCAGAATAGTCCCATTTGCTCCAACAGCATATCCTATATTATTACAAGGGAATGATATAGCATCAAGTTCTTCAGATATAATAGTTGTATCCCAAGTATTTCCTGAATCTATAGAACGTGCTATTATACCTGTTTCGTTTTGATGTTCACCTACAGTAAATGCAGTATTTATATCTGAATATACGACATCGTTAAATCTGATAGAATCTATAGTTAGTATTGTATCCCAATTTGTACCATTATTAGTAGTTCTAAGAATATATCCTTCCCATCTTATATAAAATAGTGTATCATATATTGGGGAATATCCAACCGTTAAACCATTGCTAATATCTCTAAATGCTACAGAATAGAGACAAGGTAAATTGATATTAGTATCTGGAAAATATACTGTTTCCCACTGTGCAAATGAATCAGTATTTACTGTAACTGATAATATAACAATCGCTAATTTTAATACTTGTTTTTTCATTTTTCCAACTTTTAAAAGTTTATTCTTCATGCATTACACACAACGTGTCGATAACATCAACTAATTGTTGTTATTTTGACGTTAGCGGTTTTCACGTTCAGAATTAGTTTTTCCAAAAACAAACCAAAACCAAACACACCCAACACA
>CAZEWB010000665.1:2355-2820 GCA_964515655.1 uncultured Bacteroidales bacterium | reverse complement strand
TCATTGTTGGTGCACGATACGATTCATATGTGATTGATAATTGTATTACAGATAATGTTGATGCAAGTTGGTCTTATGTGTTTTTTCCAGATGTTACAAAAGATGCATGGTATGCAAAATACATTTGCGTAGCCAGAACCCATAATATTATTCAGGGATACTCCAGTGGTTATTTTTTACCTGCCCAGGAAATTAATTTTGCTGAAGCATCAAAAATTATTGTCAACACTTTCGGCTATTCTGTTAATAGCGGGCAGAATTGGTATCAGCCTTATGTGGAAAGACTGGGTGAAAAAAAGGCTATTCCAACTACAATCACAGATTTCAACAAAAGGATTACACGCGGTGAAATGGCGGAGATGATTTATAGGCTAAAGGCAAATGTTTTAAACAAACCAACTGCAACATATAACAGTATTGCAGGCTTGCCTGAAACACAAAACCACACCAAACACACCCAACACA
>CAZEWB010000665.1:0-2345 GCA_964515655.1 uncultured Bacteroidales bacterium | reverse complement strand
TGTGTTGGGTGTGTTTGGTGTTTTGGTTTTACGGTTGTATTTTGTGTTGCAGGCTTGCCTGAAACACAAAATACAACCGTAAAACCAAATAAAAGCGATACAGTTCCTGAACAAACTATCACTTGTAATGCCGCTAATAAGTCAGGTAATGATGGAACTTATTTGTCTTGTATCGGAAAAACAATTACACATCAGCCTTCAGGTCTTGTCGCCAAACTTTTAACTGTAAGCGATTCAAAAGTTGAATTATCGATTAGTGAATTACCCGGTAATAATGTAATAAATCTTAGGGTTTATAAAAATGGCACAAGCGAAATTGGTGGCAATAATAATTATGCAGTTGGATACAAATACAATGAAATGATTTCCTCAAATGGTGCGAGTATCAGTATTTCCAGTAGACTAATATCGGTTTCACCAATAGCAGATGATACGCCAATTTCTACACCCACGCCCGAATCAGTAGTAGATACAACACCCGACACTCCATCGGTCATTATTTCAGATGTACCGAAAAAATTTTTAAATGTAATATTCGTTAGGACGGGTGATGAAAGTGTTTACGAAACTACCCCTTTAACTGGAGTGTTCGCAGGTTCAAACAACGATGTACAAGTTTTTGAAGTTATTATGTGGGCTAGCCGCCTTAATAGCAACCCCAGGAAAATAAGTCTTTATAAACTAAATAAGCCATACAACTGCCATCGAACAACAGGTGAGATTATGGTTGGCCAAGAATTTATAGATTGCAGGGAAAGTTATAATATTTTCAATATTGATGTCAAAAGCAATGCAATGCTTAATTATGAGCAGTATAGCGCCGAGAATTTAGCGGCCCTAAAGAGCATAATCCAGCTTATTGTAAAATTTTATCCCGCTGAACACTATGGTATTAAACAAGAGGGCCATGGCTCAGCCGGGTCTACTGCGCCAATTTTTGGATATAGACTCTCGCAAGGCGATGCTGAAAAATATTTTTCATATTTTAATTCAATTATTGGTAAAAAAATCGATTTTTTTGATTTGAATCCAGTTTGCGTAATGGCAACATTTTCTTTATTAAAAAGCCAATACCAGTACATTGATTATATATTTGCCTCAGATTTAGAGCGCGGAACCGGTGTACCTATCCCATTGGGAGGTGTTGAATGGTCTGATTTGAGCAAGTTAATACCCGAAATGAACAACTACCCTAGTTATTTTTTACCCTCAAAATCAATTAAACAATCATTAATTGATTTATCTAATTCTATAAGACTTTCATGGGAATATGATAAATACAAAACACCTTGGACTGAGAATAAATGGAAGCAATCACTAAGCATTTTTGACAATAGTAAACTTCAAACTCTATTAAACATACCGGGGTTCGAGGATGGCTTGCCCAATTGTACAAAAATTGATTCAAGTTCTTGCGATATTCTTCAGTACATCAAAGAAAACTTTCCTGATCATGTGCAAAAGTTTTACGACTTAAGATTCCATTATATTAGTGATAAGGATTTCTTTCCTTGGGATGCAGATTATAATGGACTGAGGTATGTATTTTAGGTCGAATACGTTCACCCTTTAAGTCTTGCCAAATGAGTGCTTATGGCCTTTGGCGACCTTGTCCGAACCCCTTGATGAAACACTTCATTTAATTTTTCTGCAATCTTAACACAATCAGGATGTCCTTTTCTTGAGCCCTTTTTAATTGCATATTCTGGCTTGCTGGTCAGGCTAAGCAGATAATCGGACTCATTTAATTGCGACAGAGGTTCTATAAGATGTGTAATCCACGGAGTTTTGCCAATTGCTTTGATACATCTTCTTATTGATTTTTGTAGTACGGCTAAACCTTCAGGGCTAAGTTCAGGACTTTGTGAGCCGCTTTCAATCATTTTTTCTTTAGCTAATTTTTTCCTCTCTTCCTCATCAGGTATCAATGTTTGCAATGCCTTACCAACTGCCCCTCTGGCAATTCTAATTCCAAATTCTGCAATCAAGCCGTATTTTGTGGCAATTTTAACTTGGTTTAAGCCAGACCTATAATCCTCTGCAACTTCCGGGTATTCAGAAATAATCACTTTACTTAAACTTTTGACTGATTGAATTGCAGCCATTTGAGCAGGTGTTGGGTCATTTCCCTTATGTAACTCTTTTGAACTCATGGTGTGAATATATAACATTATATACAATGTATGTCAATTCCAAAAGCCCTGAATTCGAATTAGTAATCGAACACTTAGATTTTATAATTATTTAGTCAAGGTCTCTGTAAAATAAGGATAATTTTAACAAGCATGGGGCGCCTACAACGAGTGCATGTTATGTGAAGTATTGTTATCAAAGCGCTGAATAGA
>CAZEWB010000664.1:0-2832 GCA_964515655.1 uncultured Bacteroidales bacterium | reverse complement strand
TGTGTTGGGTGTGTTTGGGTGTGGGTTTTGTGATTAAAAGCAATAGCAAAAATAATGTGGATTGAAATTCCAAAATTTAAAGACTGCATTAATCACATAAATCACATTTCAATAACAAAGGATGCCTTTCCTGATGAAACGGAAGAATACTTAAACAAATATTTGTCTTACTGTTCTAAATTGAAAAATCAATACATTCAAACGATTTTAAAATTTGCAGCTTTCACAGTTTTGGAAGAGATTAGCTATACCCGAAAGGATGGTCAATATCTGCGTTGGGATCATCGCTCAAAAAGAGATCTATCCGGAAAGCCATTTGATAAAGGAAAGATTTCAGGCTTTGAAGATGCAGTTAAGGTTAAAATGAATCAAATAATTCACGACCTTTCACCAAATCAGGTAAGTTCTTTATTTGAACAATTTGAAAAACCCGGTAAAGACAAAAAAGCAGTAAATATTATCGAAGGCTCTTGCCTTGAACAATTACCCAAACTTGAAAGTGAGTTCTTTGATTTTATAATCACCTCCCCACCATATTGTAATCGGTACGATTATACAAGAACTTACGCTTTAGAACTGGTTTATTTAGGATACAATAACGACCAGGTTCGAAATCTTCGTCAGTCAATGTTATCATGCACTGTTGAAAACAAAGAAAAAATAGAATACCTTAAGCAATTCTATAATTCTATAAACCAAAAAGGGGCATTTGATAAGGTTATTAAAACTTATAATAATTCAGATGCGATGATAGAAGTTAATTCCATTTTGGACGAGCTAAACAAACTCGGAAAATTGAATAACAATAACATTGCAAGAATGGTGAAGAATTATTTTCTGGAACTTTGTTTTGTGATTTATGAAATGGCAAGAGTTACTAAAAGCGATGGATATTGTGTAATGGTTAATGACAATGTCCGCTACGGTGGAGAAGAAATTCCTGTTGACATAATACTATCGGAGTTTGCAGAGAATTTTGGTTTTAAAATCAATAAGATTTTTGTATTACCCAAAGGCAAAGGCAACAGCAGTCAGCAAATGGGCAACTATGGCCGGACAGAAGTCCGTAAATGCGTTTACTTATGGCAAAAAAAATAAAAGCACCCTGTTTAATCAAATCAGCAGATGATTTGGTAACATCCCGTGAAAGAACGAGAGCCGGTTTTATTGCAATGGCATTAGAGAAAAATTACATTGCCGTTCCCTACATCGAAGAAGCTAAAGCTCTAAAAGCGCTTGCGAATAAAATAAAAAAGCCAATAGATTTATTAAAAGTTGGTGATTTAAGAGTGGGACTTTTAACAGCTTCCGGTCTATCTGATAAATCTTTGAACTATTTAACAGAAGATGACAAGACTATTGCAATAAAAGGGTTGATTAAGGAATTCTTAGAACCCGCCGGTGCATATTTTATTGATGAACTTGTATACCGCTACCTTTTAACTAAAGGAGATGCATTAGGTGGTAAAGCAAGAAATTTAGCCGGTTCTTTGGGAGAAAGAAAGTTTATACGTTCTCTTTTATCTGTTTTAAATATTGCAGGTATCCATTATCAATGGAAGGACAACGATACAAATACCTGGCTCGAAAAACTAATAGATGATAACGGAATAGAAAAACGAATTAAAGCAATATATTGGAAGAACGGAAAGCTAGATAGGCTTTTGGTTATGAACATAAATGTCCCTCTTGTAAGCAAGAATGTTGATCTCTCTATTCTAAACGGGACTACTGAAGATTTTATGTCCGGGAAACAATCCATTATTAACAACCACGAAAAATATATTGCATTTGGTGAGTTAAAAGGAGGTATTGACCCTGCAGGAGCTGACGAACATTGGAAAACTGCAAATTCTGCTTTAAACAGGATAAGAACAAGTTTTTCAAATGAGAAATTGGATCCTCAAACATTCTTCATTGGCGCTGCTATTGAAAACAGTATGGCATCAGAGATTTTTAAGCAATTACAATCCGGGAAAATGAATAATGCAGCAAACCTTACCAATGATGACCAATTAACGAACATATGCAATTGGATTGTTCATTTGTAATTAAATCGAAATTATGGTTCGTTTAATAATAATAATAAATACTGAAAGGAGATGAAAAATACTACAGATATTAAATTAGACGAAGCAATAAATAATGCTGAGCAATTCATCAAACAATTAGAAAAGATGGATGATAAAAAACTCAGTAAGCATCTTGATATAATCAGACTTCAACAGCAAATGGCATTTGAGCAAAATAATCACTCCGCTATTGAATTACTATATGAATACGAGAAGCAGATAATTAAAGCTAGAGTTAATAAGTTTGATCAATTACACTTAAAGAATAAATGAAATCCCCCGAAAACATCACCCCCGTCCAGATCTTTGCGGGAACCGTATGGCAGGCAGGAATGGTAAAGAGCCTTCTTGAAAATGCCGAAATAGAAGCATTTGTAAGAGACGAACCAGCGGGAACAATAGTGCCATGGGTCTCATCAGCCGGAGGTATTGCACCGATAAAAGTTTTTGTATCCAGCACCGATTACGAAAAAGCAAAACTGGTTGTTGAGGAATACGAGAAAAATTCAAAGTAAATTCCAATATCAAAGCATCAATTTCCAAACAAATCCAGAATGCCAGGCACATAATCTTAAAGATCGCTACACCATAAGTGTCGGAAGCACGAAGTTGGGAGCGCGAAGTCGGGCATGGGCAATCGGCAGCCAGCAGTCGCCAGTTGGCAGTAGGCAATTGACAGTCTGCAATGCCCACCACCCATGCCCAACTCCGCTTCCGGCTTCGTGCTTCTGACTTCCGACACTTCTGGCTTCGGATTTCG
>CAZEWB010000663.1:0-2842 GCA_964515655.1 uncultured Bacteroidales bacterium | reverse complement strand
CGCCCAGAATTTCTTTACGGATATTCTTTGACTCAATATACAAAGGCTCGGCTGCATGGTAATTGCCCATGTCATCGTATAATGTTGCGAGATTGTGTAAGGATAATGCATAATCAGGGTGTTTTTCGCCCAGAACTTCTTTACGGATGTTCTTTGCTTCCAAATACAAAGGCTCGGCTTTTGGGTAATTGCCCATTGCATGATATAATGCAGCTAGATTGTTTAAGGATATTGCATAATCAGGGTGTTTTTCGCCAAGAACTTCTTTACGTAAGTTCATTGCTTCCATATCCAAAGGCTCTGCTGCAGTATAATTACCCATTGCTTCATATAATGCAGCAAGATTGTTTAAGGAACTTGCATAATCTGGGTGTTTTTCACCCAGAACTTCTTTATAGATGTTCTTTGCCTCAAGTAACAAAGGTTCGGTTGCAAAGTAATTACCCATAATTCCATAAAATACAGCGAGATTGCTCAAGGACGTGGCATAATCAGGATGTTTTTCGCCCAGCACTTCTTTACGGATATTTTTTGCCTCCAGATATAATGGCTCGACGGCGGCGTAATTACCCGCTTTCCAGTATATTGAAGCAAGATCATTTAAAGATTGTGCATAATCCGGGTGTTTTTCACCAAGAACTTCTTTGCGGATATTCTTTGCTTCAGTATATAATTGTACGGCAGCAGGGTAATCGCCTATAATATCATAAAAATAACCAAGGTTATTAAGTACTTCTGCATAATGGGGATCTTTTATCCCTTGAACCTTTGCACGAATATCTTTTTCCTGTAAAAAATACTCGATGGTTTTGTCGTATTTAATAAGAAAATAGTAAACATCCCCGGTATTCCTTAGCATATTTGCATACAGTGTATCGTTTTCGCCAGTTTTTTCTTTTACTAACTGAAGGGCTTTTTCGGCATATACAAGGGCAGTATCGTAGCTTTGTTTTTCTATATATACAGTGCGGAGGGAGTCGTAATACTGCCATGTTTGTGAAAAACAACTGAAATCAGACAACAGCCCGTATGTAATGATCACTAAAAAAAATATCTTTTTCATAGGTTATTGGTTTTATTTTGGGGGCATAGAAAAGGAACGAAATTATCCCTGTTTATCAATGTGAATTCTGATTCCGGATATGTTTCCATCCATGTTTTTGGAGGTCTGGGGATCGTTTTACTGTATTTTATTTCATACCCATGCAATTTGTTGTTAAGCGATTCTACATAATCCAGTTCCGCCCCCGTATAAGTTCTCCAGAAATATGTTGTTGCATGAATTCTGTGATATGACAAATATTTCTTCCGTTCGGCAATAATAAAATTTTCCCATAGTATACCTGTGTCATTTCTTTGATTCAAATAACTGAAATTACCAATGATGGCATTCCGGATACCAAGGTCAAAAAAGTAAAACTTGTCGTGCTTGCGGATCTCTTTACGTAAATTCCTGCTGAAACCGGAAAGTCTGAAAACAACAAATGTTTTTTCCAGCAAATCAAGATAATTCTCTACAGTTTCACGATTAATACCAAGGCTCCTGCTTAACTCGAGCACAGACACTTCTGAACCGATCTGATAAGCCAGCGATCGCAAAAGATCTTTTACCTTCCGGGGGTGCTTAATATTCGCAAGTTCCAAAATGTCTTTGAATAGATACGAATCGGTTATTTCAAGCAGAAGTTCTTCTTTCGCCTGTTTTCCGGTTGTCGCAAAAACTTCAGGATAGCTTCCGTGTATAAGCAGGGTTTCCAGTTCATCCTGTATCTCAAAGGTATTTTTTTCAGATCCTGTTTCTTCAAGCGATAAAGGGAAAATCTCGAACGTCCACTTCCTTCCGGTAAGCGATTCGCTGACATCACTGGCGATCCGAAATGATGATGAACCTGTAACCAGGATTTTTAATTCAGGTAACTCGTCAATCAGGATCTTTAAATTGATGCCAAGATCGGGAATCCTCTGCGCTTCATCAATAAACAATAATTCGTAACCCGTAACCAACGCTTTCAGTTTACTCAGGTCTTTTGAAGATAATACATCAATATATTTTGATTGATCAGCATTTACCCGTAATGTTTTAAGACCCGTTTCTCCGATCAGGATTTTCGACAATGTTGTCTTTCCCAGTTGCCGTGCACCATACAATAGCACAATCTTATTACTCCCAAGTATTTTTTCTTTTATCCCGGCAGAAATTATTCGTGAAAAGAACATATCATTAAATAGTTATTTTAAACAAAGATAAGGAATGTTTTCCGACCGGCAAAATTAACGCTATTATTGTCGGTTGTCCGGCAAAATTAAGCCAAATTAGTAATCAGTGGCTTTTCTGTATAATCAGTGTATCCAATTATTACGCGGGAAATGCATCAACAAAGCATGCAACCCCACTGTACTGATCACTGATTACCGATTACTGATAACTGTTACTATTCAATCAACACAAATGCTCCCCAATAATAAGGATCGTACTTCTTTCTCATTTCTTTCTGTGTTTCATTAAAGGCAGTACGAACATCTTTCGATTTCAGAAGTTTTTTGTAAAACATTTCCATGAATTCTACAGTTTCTATATCCGGCACCTGCCATAAACTCATGATGATGTATTTTACACCTGCCATCTTAAAGGCGCGCTGGAGGCCGTACACACCCTCGCTTCCCTTTATGTCGCCAAGGCCGGTTTCGCAGGCAGAGAGGACGACGAGTTTTGTTTTTGACAGATCCAGTTGGGTCACTTCCAGCGCAGTCAGAACTCCGTCTTCTCCTTCTCCGACAAAACGCTGATTCCATACATTGTTAGCTCCTGCCATTGCCAGACCTGAGCGCATAAGCGGATTTT
>CAZEWB010000662.1:0-2843 GCA_964515655.1 uncultured Bacteroidales bacterium | reverse complement strand
TGTTTTCTCATATACGGCACAGGCTGACATGCAGATCACTGTTATCCTTACAGGCACTGGTCCGGCCGCAGGTGTTTTTGTAATAAAAGGTTGCCCCGATTCCCCCACTGCTGTCTGTGTTGCTGACACCGGATTATCCGGTGGAAACCCTTTAATTCCATATGCCCAGTTATTACAGGACTCTACTTATTATATCATTGTTTCCACTAACAATTATTTTGGAATGGTTCCTTTGACAGCATTTAATATTGAAATCCATGAGGTTTACGACTGGGATGCAGCCACACTGCAACTTTTCCAGCCACGTACACGCTGCAATCTTTCAGCTACAGATACAGTTGTTGCTCTTGTTAAAAATCAGGGTACCCAGGTGATCACCAGCATGCAGGTTGGATACAGTATAAACGGCGGGACTCCTGTTCTTGAACCATACTGGCTTGGAAACATAGCTCCCGGGACAGAATCATACTACCATTTTCAGCAACAGGCAGCAGACCTTGCAACACCCGGCCTGAAAGAAATACGCATATTCACTGTGCTTGCAGGAGATGAAAACCCCTCAAACGATACATTATATTTCCCGGTATGGAACAACGAATTTGTAAACAGCTATCCTTATTATTGTGATTTTGAAACATCGGACGGCAACTGGGTAAGTCAGTGGCTGAAGCAAACCAGGCCCGGCAGCAGTTGGGAACGCGGGACTCCATCTGCCCCTGTTATTAACCACTCCGCATCCGGAACACAATGTTATGCAACTAATCTTACAGGCAATACTCTCACACCCGAAGAATCATATATCCAGGGCCCATGCTTTGATTTTTCCGGACTTACCAACCCTGTTCTTGAAATGGATATCTGGTACGAAACAGGAACAGCAGATATGGTTTATGTACAGTATTCGGATGAAGCCACTGAACCCTACACGCACTGGTTTCAGCTTGGTGCATATCAGAGCGGTCTGAACTGGTACAATATTCCGTGAACAGGCCAGTCGGGATGGAGAGGGAACAGCGGCAACTGGATACATGTTCGCCAGACCTGCGACGGACTTGGCGGAAATCCCTACGTACTGTTACGTATTGTTTTCGAAGGCTCATTCCAGACTACCTGCGAAGGTTTTGCCGTTGATAATATAAGTATCTCCGAAAGCCCTGTCAATGACCTTTCGGTTGTGCAATTGATAAACCCTGTTTCGGCATGCGGACTAACAACTGACACCGTAAAAATAAAAGTCACTAACAGAGGTCTTAATGCCCAGGTCAATCCTGAAGTCAGGTATTCGGTCGACAACGGGACAACATGGGTTAGTGAAAATATTAACCAGACTATAAACTTCGAGGATACTGTACTCTATACTTTTACTCAGCCGGCTACATTTCCTGCAAGCGGATTGTATCCTGTTATTGCCAAGACCGTTCTTGCAGGCGACCAGTTCCCTGCTAACGATTCTGTACTGGTAAACATTATGAGTTTTCCCAACCTCTCAATACCAGATTCAAACGATTTTGAAACAAATAACGGATACTGGCTGTCAGAAGGTCTTAATCCGTCATGGGATCACGGAACACCCGCAAAGGCTATAATAGATCATGCTGCATCCGGATCCAATGCATGGGTAACAAATCTTACCGGCTTAAGTTCAGAACTTGAACTCAGCACTCTCACAAGCCCTTGTATTAATATTGCGGGAAAGCTTAACCCTCATTTAAAGCTGAACATCTGGTACGAAATTCTGTTACCGGGATTATGCCAGGTCCAATATAAGAGTATTTCAGGAACCAACTGGGCTGTTTTAGGCTCTGCCAGCGATACCAACTGGTATAACTCAGGTTATTCGTGGAACCAGAGTTCAGGGGACTGGGTTGCAATGAAACACAGTTTAGAAGGATTACCTGATATTTTCCAGCTCAGGTTGAATTTCCAGAGTCCCTTAGCCTCTGATGGTTTTGCTTTCGATGATTTCGTTCTGTGCGAAGGACCTGTTGCCTCATTTGAACAGGCTTATATGACCAAAGGATTTACAATTTGTGTGCAGGATCTTTCGCAAAACTTCGATTCTTTGATATGGACTACAT
The DNA here is from genome assembly GCA_964515655.1 of uncultured Bacteroidales bacterium. GTDB lineage: Bacteria > Bacteroidota > Bacteroidia > Bacteroidales > GWA2-32-17. The sequence goes on along the minus strand of CAZEWB010000662.1, from coordinate 765 downwards.
CAGATAGCCAGACATCAACCGAAGAATCAACTCCATTCTGCTTTACAGGTTATACTTCTTCGACACAAATGATCACTGTAACACTTGTTGCGTATAATTCATGTACAACAGATACATTTTCGCTTGTTTTAAACCCGTTTGATGATATTGAAGAATACTACGCTTCGCGTTTCAGCGCTTACCCCAATCCTTTTGACGAGAACATTTCCGTTCAGTCTGACATCAGATTCGAAAAATGGGAACTGACGGATTTAACAGGAAGGGTTTTATTGGCCGGGAGATCCGCCTCAGATAATACTGTTATAAAAACGGGCGGACTTAATAAAGGCAGTTACATTCTGCGCATATACACAAACGACGGACATATTATAAACAGACCTGCGATAAAGGACTGATAGAAACTATACATAAAACGGGATAAATTGTCGCACTTTTTTCAAGTCCCAAATTCCAAATTCCAAGTTCCAAATTCCAAGCCCCAAATTCCAAGGGCTGTATTCTTGGGGAAAAAGTAACTCGGGGCCCGGGGTGAAACCCCGCTTATATAAACGAAAGAAATATGAGTTGATAAATATTTGCCAGCATCTCAAAATGTAATTTCGCCGAATTACTCCAGAATATTTACTTTTTTAACTACTTTTGGAAATGAATTATTTTAGAATTTCTATACTAATTACATTAGTCTTTTATTTATCTTCCTGCAGCGAAGGTGATAATTCCAAAGATAAAAAAAATAAGGGACCTGCTTCCGTAGACGTGATAATA
>CAZEWB010000661.1:0-2844 GCA_964515655.1 uncultured Bacteroidales bacterium | reverse complement strand
TTATAAGTGTCCCTTACGCTCTTCATGCAAAGACATCCGAAGATGCTTTCAGCGGAAATTATTTAGACCTCACCAACACACCGGACTTCACCGGCTGGGATCAGGATGTCTCAAATGATTTCAGCGGAAATTACTCCAACCTCACTGGAGTTCCCACTGATGTAAGCACATTTAACAACGATGCGGGTTATATTACAAATCCCGACGATGCTGATGCAGATCCTGCTAACGAATTGCAGAACCTTAGCATTTCAGGGAATGACCTTACAATTTCAGATGGTAATACTGTAACCCTTCCGCAGGGGGCATATACTGCCGGTTCCGGAATTAATATCACCGGAAATGCAATTTCTAATACTGCTCCCGACCAGACAGTAATAGTGACCGGGAGTGGTGCAACTACTGTAACAGGGACATATCCTAACTTTACAGTAAGCAGCACTGATAATAATACAACATATACAGCAGGAGCCGGAATTAGTATTGACGGCAGTAACGAGATATCAAACACTGCCCCCGATCAGGCTGTATCAATATCCGGTAGCGGCGCAACTACTGTTACGGGAACCTATCCCAATTTTATAGTCAGCAGCACAGACAATGTCAACGATGCAGATGCAGATGCAACTAATGAGTTGCAGACTTTAAGCGTAGTTGGCAACAACCTTACGATTTCTGATGGGAATACGGTTGTCCTTCCCTCTGGTGGCTCCGGAAGTCCTGCGGGTGTCACCGGGGATATTCAGTTCAACAACAGCGGCAGTTTTGGAGCTAACAATGGCCTCGTCTGGGATAATACAAACGAAAGGATGGGAATAGGGTTGAACAATCCCAACGGAAGACTGGTCATTCAGAGAAGCGCTACGGCTCCTGTTACAGAACCGCTTTTCGAAGTTAAAGATGATAACGGACAATCGGTATTTGTGGTTTATAAAGACAGCGTTAGAATTTATTTCGAAGATGATGCTTCCAAATCAAACAAAGGTGCATTTGCTGTAAGCGGCAGGAATACTGCAAAGGCATTTACTCATAATTATTTGCTTGTCAACAGCGATAGCACAAGGATATATACTACAGATACCATCTCTGGTTTCGGGGTGAATAATATCGGTTCCTCTTCCACTACAAGTTATATGCATCTTACACCAAATAATTATTTCATCGGACATAATACAGGCACAAATATTACTACTGGGCTTTACAATTCAGTGATGGGCTATAGGGCCGGTAATGCACTTTCAACAGGCTCCAATAATATCTTTATTGGTTATGAATCCGGTTACCTTACTGTTAACGGATATATGAATACTGCTCTCGGAAATCTTGCCTTGCATCAGAATACTTCAGGAGGAAGTAATGTGGCAATAGGAACCTATGCAATGCGTATGAACACATCGGGAAGTTCAAATACTGCTCTAGGATTTTGTACTCTTGAAGAAAACACCAGTGGCGTGACCAATACTGCAAGCGGTTATTGCGCTTTAAGATATAACACCACAGGGTCGCATAACTCCTCGGTTGGTTGCGAAGCTATGATGTACAACACAATAGGAAATTATAATACTGCTTTCGGGGATCATGCACTGGTACAAAATACTGAAGGCGAAATGAATGTGGCAATAGGGTCTTCCGCTTTAGGACTCAATACAACAGGAACTTACAACATCGGAATAGGTAACAACGCTTTATTCTGGAATAAGACGGCAACGCATAATATTGCAATTGGTAACTCGGCATTAGGAAATGATACAGCCGGAAATGAAAATATTGCTATCGGTACTCAGGCATTGACAAGTTCCTATTCGGGCAATAATAATACTGCTATTGGCAGACTTGCGCTGACCACGAATAACGGAAATTCAAATATTGCCGTGGGTAAGAGTACAATGGTCTATAATACTAATGGCAGCAGTAATGTTGCAATTGGCACTTATGCAATGTTGAACGGCACTGCAGGCAGTAATAATATTGCTGTCGGGTACGAGGCTTTATTTAACAGCAACGCCGATAATGTTATTGCAATCGGATACAGATCTTTGAAATTTAATACATCTGGTGCATATAATACTGTGGTTGGTTATTCTGCTTCAATTCAAAATACTACAGGTTCATATAATACGGTTCTTGGTTATAATGCCGCAGAAAATAATCAGACCGGAAATTATAATATTGCAGTTGGTTACCAGAGTTTCTCAGGCATTCTTACATCAGGAAACTATAACATTGCATTAGGAACGCAGACCCTGGGAAGTAACCAAACGGGCAGTAATAATATTGCCGTCGGATTCAATTCATTATATGGTAATACAACAGCAAGCAGCAACATCGGGATTGGAAACTATTCCCTGTTCAACAGCAAGACAGGAGCCAGGAATATTGCAATCGGAGACTCAGTTTTATATACATTGGGAGCAATAACTCCTGCAAGTAACAACCTCGGAATAGGATACGCTGCTTTAAAATATGAAGCGAACGGCGGCTATAACATAGCAATTGGCAATTATTCACTTTATATCTCCGATGTCGGGGAATCAAATGTTTCAATCGGATATTGTTCTTCAAAAAATACCAGGGGCTCCTCAAATACTGCTGTCGGAGATTCAGCGCTCTGTTCTGCAGCCAGCAGTTTTGGCAGCAATAATACAGCTTTGGGAAACGGTGCATTATTAAAAAATGACGGGAACAACAATACATCTGTCGGGTATTTGTCTTCAAAAAATACTACAACCGGTACTGAAAATGTTGCCGTAGGTTATTATGCCGGACCTATTAGCTCATTTACGAACTATTCCGTTAGCATAGGTTCATTGGCATCTACTTATACCAACGGTGTAGCTGTTGGTT
>CAZEWB010000660.1:0-2844 GCA_964515655.1 uncultured Bacteroidales bacterium | reverse complement strand
AAAAACAGAGCGAGAATGAGAGAACAGAATGAGGAGGGGAAAAGTAATTATTCTCGCTCTGTTTTTTCCTCATTCTCATTCTGATTCTCATTCTAAATAAAAAAACTATATATATGTTCGAATTTCAGAAACTGGAGGTCTACAAAAAGGCCAAGGTATTTTATCGTAATTGCAAGCATCTTATTAATAACCATAAACTTGAAAGTCATGTAAAAGATCAGTTCCGCCGGGCTTCTTTCAGCATCCCTCTTAATATTGCAGAAGGATCTGCCAAATTTTCAAAAGCAGACCGCAGAAATTTTTTCATTACTGCCAGAGGTTCCGTTTTTGAATGCGTTGCTATTATTGATATATTATGGGAGGAAGAAGTAATAAACGGTGAAGAACTTAATGAAATGCTTTCAAAAGCTGACGAGTTGTCGCGTATACTTTATACTATGATCATGAATTTGTCAAAATAATAAAAAATGCGAATTAGAAAGCCTTCGTGCTGCCACGGTAGTCGAAGAGTGGAGAATGAGGAAAGGAAAACATTCCCGCTCTGTTTTTTCTTCGCTCTTTTCTGTATTCCATTACATCTTTTATAAAAGTGTCGGAAGCCCTAAGACGGAAGTGGAGTTGTGCTGGGTTTTGGGCATTGCCGACTGTCAATTGCCTACTGCCAACTCTTCACTTCCGTCTTCGGTCTTCCGTCACCTCCGGCGTAAGCAACATAAACATCTTCGGATTTCGAATTTCGGATTTATTACCTCTGGCATCAGCAACTTATACATTCCTCATTATCTCTCTCTTTCTCATTCTGAAATTTTATATATCTTTGCGAAAACATTATACCCGAAACCCTTTCGGGAAGGAACTAAAGAGGGAACTTCGGCTACAGATAATAAACATAAAAAAATGAGTTTTGAACCGGAAAACTGCAACGAAAAGCAATTACTCTTAGACAGCCGTTATCTTAATATGGCTTCGATATGGGCACAGAACAGCTACTGCATCCGCAGGAAGGTGGGCGCTCTTATTGTTAAGGATAAAATGATAATTTCCGACGGCTATAACGGCACTCCTTCGGGCTTTGACAATATATGCGAAGACGACCGGAATATAACTTTCCCGTACGTTCTCCACGCCGAAGCCAACGCAATAACAAAAGTCGCAAAATCGAATAACAGCAGCGACGGCGCTACATTGTATGTCACAACTTCTCCATGCCTCGAATGTTCAAAACTGATAATACAGGCAGGGATCAAAAGAGTTGTTTTTTCCGAACTCTACCGCCATACCGAAGGCCCTGAACTACTTAAAAAGGCCGGAATAAAGGTTATATATATTAAACCGGAATGACAAAAAACCGCCTTCCCGTATTTCTTCCCCTGCTGTTATCCCTTGCTTTCATTCTTGGAATGATACTGGCACGTTATCTGCCTGAAAACAATCAGCCGAAAGATCTGAAAAGTAGCGATTACAACCAGAAACTGCTATCAATTCTCAGGTATATCAACGACGAATATGTAGATTCAGTTGACCTTAATCAGGTTGTAGAAGAAAGCCTTCCTTACATTCTCGAGAACCTCGACCCTCATTCTGTTTATATCCCCGCTTCCATGCTTACAGAAGTAAGTGAACCTCTCGAAGGCGAATTCGAAGGCATAGGAATTGAATTCAATATTCAGAATGATACAATAGTAGTCGTTAATACCATTGCCGGCGGCCCGTCTGCCACAGAGGGCGTTATGCCCGGCGACAGAATAGTATATATTGATGATACACTGGTTGCGGGAAAAAATATAGCATCAGAAGATGTGATGAAAAAACTAAAAGGCGCTAAAGGGACAAAGGTCATAATCTCCGTATATCGCAAAACAAGCCCTGAACTTCTTGATATTGAAATTACCAGGGGAAGGATCCCGCTTCATAGTGTTGACGTAGCGTACATGGCAAACAAAACTACAGGCTATATCAAAGTAAGCAAATTTGCCAAGAATACTCATAAAGAGTTCGTATATGCAACAGAACAGTTGCTGAACAAAGGAATGAAGGCCATAGTAGTTGACCTCAGAGGCAACAGCGGCGGATACCTTGACGCAGCAACAGCGCTGGCAGACGAATTTCTCGTTAAAGGAAAACTCATTGTTTATACAGAAGGTAAAAACAGGCCTCGTATTAATTCTTACGCAACCAGAAAAGGCTCGTGCCATGAAATTAAGATAGCTGTTCTGATGGACGAATGGTCGGCTTCGGCAAGTGAGATCTTTGCAGGTGCAATTCAGGATAACGACAGGGGAATCATTATCGGTCGCCGTTCATTCGGTAAAGCGCTTGTGCAGGAACCCACCTTCTTCCCCGACGGCTCTTCTCTGAGGCTCACTGTTGCCAGGTATTACACCCCGACAGGACGTTGCATTCAAAAACCCTATAACAAGGGGAAGGATAACTATTATGAAGACATGTACAACAGCCTCATTGGGAACGAGACGCTCGTGATAGACAGCAGCAAAAAGTACATCACCGAAGGAGGTAAAGTGCTGTACGGGGGTGGAGGAATCCAGCCCGACATCGTTGTTCCGCCTGACACTTTGGGACTTACTCCTTTCTTCTACGAAGTTGTAAATAAGAACCTGGTATATCGCTTCGCCTGGAAATATACTGATGCCAACAGAGTTAAACTTAAGACTTTCACCGGCTGGTTGTCTTTAATCAATTATATTGATAAACAGAATGTTTACAAAGAACTCCTTAAATATATTTCAGAAAACGATATCAATGTTCCATCTTCAATAGAAGGCCGAACAGAAAAAACCAAACACACCCAACACACACCCCAAAAAACCAAACACACCCAACACA
>CAZEWB010000659.1:0-2845 GCA_964515655.1 uncultured Bacteroidales bacterium | reverse complement strand
GTGTTGGGTGTGTTTGGGGTTGTTTTTTGACACATAGTTCAGGCGTCCTGTTTTGTCCGGTTCAAGGTAGCCGAAATCACCCTGAACCCACATATATTTTTCCGTCGATGCAGGCGAGAGATGTAATGTATGTGCCTGTTTTAACCTGGATGAAGTTCCATTTGTAGCCGTTGAACTGAAGTATACCGTATGCAGTTCCTGCATATAAGTAACCGTTGGTATCTGTACATACAGATTGTGTGTAACTTGAGTACTGGTAACCGTATTCTTTAGGAGTATAATTGGTAACGTAGGGACGGCTGCTCTGGGAGTAAAGTCCGGTAAACAGCGAAACAAGGAGCAGTGCAATGAAGATCCGCATGAATAGAAACTACTTTTTCAGTTGCGGGAATTGTTCCTTTAACCATGAATCAATATAAGAAGACTCCATACTACCATAATACGAGTTGATGTAATCGCTTACTTCGGCAAATATTTTATCATAAGGTTTTCCCTTCAAAGAACTAATTATAACCTCAACCTCACCCTTCAGCTGTTCATTTGAAATAAATACGACACTGAAAGAACTTATAAATGCTGCTTTTGCATTATCGCCCACAATTTCGTAATAGTAGAGTTTCATTTCATTTATATCGGGGTTGGGAATGGGTTTCCCGTCAATTGTATATAATTCCTTCTTGTCAATAATAAGGGTGTCGGTTGAAAAATTGAGTTTTTTGTTGATCTCCTCGCCCTTGTATGTGTAGCGGATGGAGAAATACCCGTTGTTGTTCATCGGATACATAAGGTCGCTTATTCTGATTTCGAGTTTGTCTATTATCAGCAGAGTTTCGCTGAAAAATGTGCTTAATTGCATTTTTGTTGTAATAAGTCCGTCAACCGTACCGCGGGTTTTAACAGTGCTTATTGCAGGGGCAAATGCTGCCTTGGCAAAGGCGTTTGTTGCGTTCTGTTCGGTAAGGATAACCCTGCCTAAGTCGGGGTTTATCAAAGCCGCCCTTGAGTTGGGCACCACAAATGAGAAGTTGTCATCGCTTTTAACTTCAATCCCGTTCTGCAGCTTAACGTTAGCTTTTTTGGCAAGAATTTCACCATTTACACTTATTACCTTAAAGGGCGACTGTGCAAATACAGTGGTGAATAGCATTGCGGAAACACAAAGGACAAATATCTTTTTCATATCCTTAAAGATTATATTAATGATGCAAAGTTAAACTTTTTTACAAAATAAAGTGTATGCAAGTTTTCGGCCAATTTTAAATAGTCGGCAGTCCACAGTCCACAGTCGGCAGTCCGGTGTTCCCATTTGCCAACTGAAGACTGTGAGCTGGGGACTGTAATCAGATTCCTACTTATCAAATTTTATTAACTACGAACATAAAAACAGGTTTTATATTCTACTTTTGCATGTAAATCTTGTAAAAACATGCACGATACAGAAAAACTGAAAGCGGTTGCCTGCCAGGTGAGACGTGATTTATTGCGAATGATCCACGGTGCTGCTTCGGGTCATCCCGGAGGCTCTCTTGGTTGTGCCGACCTTCTTACCGCATTGTATTTTTCAGTAATGGATCATGATCCTTCAAAGTTCGATATGGACGGAAAAGGACAGGATCTGTTTTTCCTTTCCAACGGCCATGTTTCTGCTGCCTGGTACAGTGTTCTGGCAAGGTCAGGATATTTTCAGGTAAGCGAACTAAAAACATTCCGGTTTTTGGGAACACGTCTTCAGGGACACCCGACTCCTGCCGAGCATTTAGAAGGTGTTCGTATTGCTTCAGGTTCGCTCGGACAGGGACTTTCGGTTGCCTGTGGAGCGGCTATTGCCAAAAAACTCAATAACGACAAAAGTATTGTTTATTGCTTAATGGGCGACGGCGAGATACAGGAAGGGCAGGTTTGGGAAGCCGCAATGTTTGCCCCTCATAAAAAAATAGATAATTTAATTGCCTTTGTTGATTATAACGGCAAGCAGATAGACGGTCCTACTTCAGAAGTCCTTTCCCCAGGCGATATCAATGCAAAATGGAAGAGTTTCGGTTGGGACGTTCTTGAAATGAACGGCAACGACATGCAGAATATCCTTGATACACTAAAAGACGCGCAAAACCGTTTAAATAAAGGAACACCTGTTATGGTAATTATGAAGACCGAAATGGGCATGGGCGTCGATTTTATGATGGGAACACACAAATGGCACGGAAATGCTCCAAACGATGAGCAGCTTGCAAAGGCTCTTGCCCAGATACCTGAAACATTAGGCGATTATTGATGAGATATATAACAGCAATATTGTTTTTTATCATCTGCCTGCCTGCTTTAAGGGCGCAGACAAACAGGGATCCTCCGCTCACCCGTATTCTCTTTGTTTATGATGCTTCGCAGAGCATGTTGGCCCGCTGGGAGACCGATATTAAAATAAACATTGCCAAAAAACTACTCTCTGAACTTCTCGACAGCCTGGCAAAAGTCGAAAACCTTGAAATTGCATTAAGGGTTTATGGTCACCAGAAACCCGTTCCTCCTCAGGACTGCAGCGATACAAAACTTGAAGTTGGTTTCAAAAAAAACAATATCGAAGCTATCAAGCAAAAACTCAGGAATATTGAACCAAAAGGGACCACGCCAATTGCTCAATCGCTCGAACATGCCGCGCTTGACTTTCCGCACTGCCCTACCTGCCGAAACATTATTATTCTCATCACCGACGGCATTGAAGCCTGCGACGGCGATCCTTGCGCAGTGTCGCTTGCCCTTCAGAAACAAGGAGTTGTACTTAAACCATTTGTCATTGGTGTGGGGCTTGATATGGAATTTAAAAAGACATTCGAATGTGTGGGTAATT
>CAZEWB010000658.1:0-2849 GCA_964515655.1 uncultured Bacteroidales bacterium | reverse complement strand
TGTGTTGGGTGTGTTTGGTTTTGTTTGGTGCGGCTATATTATTGTTGTTGTCAAATGTCCTTTCAATTTTATAATTAAGCATGCCTTCCATGGTTTTTTCTTCCTCAGATATGATGTTGTCTTTATCGTCATATGCGATTGCAGTTGTACTTTTTTTAAGCTTGTTTTCCTCGGTTATTCTTATCACCCTTGATTTTTCATCATATTCAAAAGCTGTCCCGGATGATAACTTCCCGGAAGAATTGTAATTTATTATTTCGCTTGTTTTTCCATTCTCATTCAGAGTATATATGGTTTCTGTTCGATCGTCATTTTCGGAATCTTCTTTTATAAATTTTATTCTGTTGCCGTTGCTGTCGTATTCATGGGACTCTTTGAGTAAAATGTTGCCGGAACCATCGTGAATGGTTCTGCATACCAGTTTATTATTAGTGTATTCAAAGGTTTCCCTTTGCTCGGTTTCATTGTCAGAGTTGACATAGAGTTTTTCTGTTAATTTGCCGTCAGAATCATATAAATAACTGATGGTGTCAAAAGTGTCGTCAAGGTAATGCTTGAATTCCTTTACTGGTTTGCCATTTCCGTTTGATTCAAATGTTTTCCTTTCCCCGATTTCAGTTTCGTCATAATACAGAATTTCCTCTGTCATCATACCTTTGTCATCATATTTATATTCATACATCTGTTCAAAATCGCCTTCAGAATTATAGGATATATCCCTGATAAGATTTTTGTTTACATCAAATTCCTGGCAGGACGTTTTACATTCGTTATTATCAACTTCTTCAATTCCCGCATCGTCTATTACATAACAATTTCTTTTATAGGCGGTGGTTTTTCTGATTATTTTTTCCATATCTATGAGATTAAAATTAATTTTATAAATTTACGCAAAATTTATAATTCAATTAATCTGTTATGAAAAAGAAATTTTTAGGAGTTATGGTTTTATTACCTTTTATGGCTTGCAATAATGACAGGCATGTTAAGATAGAGTATCCTCATGCAAAGAAAGTTGATACTGTTGATGTATATTTCGGGAATAAAGTCCCTGACCCTTACCGCTGGCTTGAGGATGATAACAGTCAGGAAACTGCCGAATGGGTTAAAGCAGAAAATAAAGTTACTTTTGACTACCTGGGTAAAATACCTTTTCGTGAAAAAATCAGAAGCCGCCTTAAAGAGATATAGAATTTTCCGAGATACAGCACACCGTTCAAAAAAGGCAGGTATTATTTATATTATAAAAATGATGGCATGCAGAACCAGAGTGTTTTGTATATACAGGATGGCCTGAACGGAGAACCCAGAGTTTTTCTGGACCCTAATAAGTTTTCGAAAGATGGTACGACTGCTCTTGCAGGCTTGTCTGTTTCACATGATAATAAGTATCTTGCTTATCTGATCGCTAAAGGAGGGTCTGATTGGAATGAGATATTTGTTATGGATATAGAAACTGGAAAACAACTTAATGATCAAATCAGCTGGGTTAAGTTCTCCGGTATTGCATGGCAGGGGGATGGCTTTTATTATAGCAGGTATGACGAACCTAAGGGGGAAGATGTCCTTAAAGGAAAAAATGAATTTCATAAGGTCTATTTTCACAAGCTTGGAACCTCACAGGACAAAGATGTGCTTGTATATAAAAATGATAAATATCCTCTGAGGAATTATTCTGTCAGTACCACGGAAGATGAAAAATTCGTATTGTTATACGAAGAAGAGGCTACAGAGGGCAATGCTTTATATTACAGAAGAACTGACAGACAGGGGAATGGATTCAGGCAAATTGCAGAAGGGTTTGATTATAAATACTCTGTTATTGATAATGCCGGTGATTTGCTGCTGGTACTTACAAATGATAATGCGCCACATTATAAGCTGGTACTTGTTGACCCTGCGAAACCTGAAAAGGAAAACTGGAAAACAATAATTCCTGAGAAAGAAGATGTTTTACAGGGTATTTCTCTGATAGGAGGGAAGCTCATTGCTGAATATATGAAAGATGTTACAAGCAGAGTATTTGTCTATGATATAAACGGAAAACAGGAGAACGAAATAAAATTTCCGTGCCTTGGTTCATTTGACGGCATCAGCGGAAAGAAAGATGAAGATATAGCTTTCTACTCTTTCAGTTCATTTACATTTCCATCAATTATTTATAAGTATGATGTAAAAACCAATACTTCAGAGGTCTTTAGAAAGTCTGAGGTGAAGTTTGATCCAGATAAGTATGATACAAAACAAGTGTTTTACGCGAGTAAGGATGGAACAAAGATTCCTATGTTTCTTATTTATAAGAAAGGCATTGAACTAGACGGTAATAATCCGGCCTTTTTATATGGTTATGGAGGTTTTAATATCCCTGTTATTCCAAGTTTTGACATAAGAAAACTCATCTTTCTTGAAAATGGCGGGATTTATGCAATAGCAAATATAAGAGGCGGTGGAGAATATGGTGAAGAATGGCATAAGGCAGGAACCAAACTTAACAAACAGAATGTCTTTGATGATTTTATCGCTGCTGCAGAGTATCTTATTAAAGAAAAATATACCTGTTCTGACAAACTTGCCATACACGGAGGTTCAAACGGTGGTTTGCTTGTTGGTGCATGCATGACTCAAAGGCCGGAACTGTTTAAAGTCGCACTGCCTGCTGTTGGAGTTATGGATATGCTGAGGTTTCATAAATTCACTATCGGATGGGCATGGAAAGGAGATTACGGCTCAAGTGATGATTCCACGCAATTTAAGTATTTGTACGGTTATTCACCCCTGCATAATATAAAGGAAAATGTGAATTATCCTGCAACACTTGTAACGACTGCTGACCATGATGACAGGGTTGT
>CAZEWB010000657.1:0-2857 GCA_964515655.1 uncultured Bacteroidales bacterium | reverse complement strand
TCCGGTTTTGCTATTTTTACATCATGAATTTACGCATAAGGTCACTTGTTACGATCCTTTTCTGGAATGTATATGTTTTACTTTCAGCCCAGTGCGCTACCATTGCCAGCTGGAACATTGCAAATTTCGGAGAATCGAAAGATCAGGACGAGATAAAGTTCATTGCCTCTGTAATAAAAACTTACGACATTGTTGCAATTCAGGAAGTATCAGTCTCAGACGCAGGTGCAAGAGCAGTTTCATGGCTGGCAGATGAACTAAACAGGACAGGGGGAAAATGGGATTACCGCGTAAGTGATCCGACTTCAGGTGAAGGTTCTGAGCGGTACGCATTCATCTGGAACACTTCTAAGGCAAGGCTTAACGGCAAACCCTGGCTTGAAGACTCCCTTTCGGCGCTCATTAACCGAGAACCTTTTCTTGCATCATTCATCTGCAAAAACGATACTTTCCTTCTGGCAACCATCCATACTGTGCCAACTGCAAAAAACCCAGCCTCTGAAATTTCAAAACTTTACAAACTCGACTGTTTGTACGAAAAGCAACACCTTATTATTATGGGCGATTTTAACCTGAAAGCAAGCAGCGATGCATTCAACTCACTACTGAAAAGGAATATTATCCCGGCATTAAAAGGTCAGAAGACCTCTCTTAAAATGAAACTCAATGCCAATGGTGAACACCTTGCCAGCGAATACGACAACATGCTTTTTGAGAACGACGAAATAATAATTGAGGACAAAGGGGTAAACGATTTCTCGCTGAAGTTCGACGACCTTAAAGAAGCCCGAAAGATTTCAGATCATATTCCGGTTTGGGGATGCTCTCGGGTAAATACAAAAGAAGATAAATAGAGTCAATAAAAATAACACAAACTAAAATGAAACTAACGGTATTATCAAACTACGGTTCAAAGGAAAAGGTTATTTCTGAAAGTGCAACTGCTGATCAGATAATTGAAACGATGCTCTCAGTCGACTGGAAAGTTTTTCATCAGGTAATACTTGGCAAAGACAATGGCAACTGGCTCGAGGTCGGCGGTAACTTAAAGGCTGATGGATTATCGGTAACGTATGAGGAATATGGGAAACAATACTTTATCGTCAAACCACCGGTGTCTATAGAACAGATGACAAAGATCCTGTTGTCGTATCATGCCGGTGATGGAGTGTTTAAAGAGGATAATAAATTCGAGTAACTTTTTTAAAAAAAAATGCCGGCGCGCAAAAGCACACCGGCATTAATTATATTACAATTATACTTTAAACAGTCAGCAGCAGTGACAGCAGCAGTGGCAGCAGCAGCGGCAGTTTCAGGCACAACCTCCTCTCGACCTCAACCTCAACCTCGACCTCAACCTCGACCTCAACCTCGACCTCAACCTCTTCCTTAGCCTCAGCCTAACCCTTGTATACTGTGATTACTTGTCCTTTTTCTCAGATATCATTTTAACCAGAGTTTCAACGTCTTTTGCTACAACGATTCCGGGGATTTTAACAGGGGCGCCGATCTGGGCAATGAAACTTCCCTGTACTTCGCCGGTCTTGTAGGTTGTAAAACCTATCCTGTAAAGTCCGATAGTGAGTGATTTTAACGGATCACTTGTGCTGCTTGTGATACGCATAAGGGAATTGTATTTATTTCCCGAAGGCTGGGCAGGAAGTTCGCTGTTGTCATCATTCTGCTCGAAAGTATTCCATTTAACACTGGAAATCTTTGCAGCGATCTCGGTAACATCTGTTATGCCGGATGCCTTTTCAAGACAGATCCATGTGTCGAAATAATTTGTAACATCGGTGGCATTGGCATCATAATCGGGACTTTTAAAATCGCCTTCTTCGGGTTTCATTTTATCGGGAACAGGAGACACCATTCTTACACCAATTTCAGGGGCTGCAACAGAAATCCAAATGTACAGATAGTAGAACTTTTTACCGTCACGCGTTTCGTCGGGTGCAGCGCCTGTTGCAACGTAACCGTAATAACTGATAATGTCAGTGTAAGGTAACCTAACGGTTTTACCCATTACTTCTTTTTTACCAAGGTCTGCTGAGAATTTATCCAGTTTCTGGGAATATCCCTGCGAAAAGATAAATGCAAATGATAACAGAACGAACAAATGTTTGATCATAATTCTTTTTTTTAGTTTTTAAAAATGTAACTGAAGCAAAACTACATTCAATATTATATAAAGGCAAGTTTTTCATCAAAAATACAGGCTGAACCCGAAATCATCCACATAGATTTTCCCTTTTTGGGGATTCCAGATATACAGTTTAAGAGTATGTTCCTTTTTAGCTCCACCTGGCCAAGGTATTACGATATGTGAATACTGCCACTTTCCTGTCTGTGATATATTTGGCGTAACATGTAACGCCTCGTAGGCAATACTTGTTTCCCCATCGATTATATTGAAAATGAACATAGCTGAGTTAATGTCTTCAATAGCGTAATACCATGTATAAAGAGCTATGGAATCCGGTCTTTCGTTGACCATTTCCTCAATTTTCTCACAAAAAGACACACTGAATGCATTTGTTGAATCCAGATATTGTGAATATTCTCCGCTATGAGCTAGGCCAAAAAGACGGGGAGCACAGTATGTCCAGTTTTCGTCTGTTTCAAATCTGTATATATTTTTTACTTCAATGTCTAAAAAATCATCATAATTACGACATTCGCGGAAGCCGTGGTTTGCCATATAATAATCGGGAGAACGGAGACTTTCGTAAAAATCTGTTCCAGGTTGCATTTTAAGAAAAGATCTGCAGAACGATTCCCTGTTCATACCATCGTAATGGAGGCGGCCCCGGGAGTATTGAATCGTCTGGAATACTAAAGGTATACAAAAAATGCT
>CAZEWB010000656.1:0-2859 GCA_964515655.1 uncultured Bacteroidales bacterium | reverse complement strand
TTTGAATAACAAATCGACCTGTATTTATCATCAGATATTTCCTCAGATATTTTCAATGCAGTTAAATAATTATCGATAGCCTTATCGAAAACAGCCTGATTTCTGAAAACATTACCTATGTTTATATAATTACGGATCATACCTGTTTTGTTATTGATAATTTTCTCGATATCCAGTGCCCGGATATAATACTGCAGTGCAGCGTCATTGTCATTATTGTTCTTATAAGCAGTAGCGATATTCTTTAATAAAAATGCATAGAGTTTTAACATCGCAAACTGTATCTTTATTGAATCAGTATTAAAACCGTTCTTAAAACTTTTTGTAGATAATTTAACAGCATTCTTATAATATTCTATTGATTTTCCCGGATCCTCGTTCAAAAAAAGATCTCCGGTACTGATAAGTAATTGTACTTTTAATGTGTCGCTGGTTGCATTGTTGTACAGGCTATTTAGAGAGTCAATAATATCACTCTGACCTTTCAGTGTATTAATTAATACAATAAATATTATTAAAAATAATCCCTTTTTCATATGATCATACTCTGATCCCTATAATAAGAACATCATCAATCTGTGTCTGATCTCCCTTCCATTCATCGAAAGTCTTTGCGAGAATGTCTTTCTGTTCGGACATTGGCTTTTGACTATTGGCAATCAGAAGGTCTTTCAGGGCTTTATACTTGAACTTTCTGCCTTCGGGGCCTCCAAACTGGTCGGCAAACCCGTCGCTGAAAATGTAAAGCAGGTCGCCTTCGTCAATCGGGATGGTGTGATTGGTAAAAGGCTGCATGCGGGAATAGACGGAGACGGGCATCTTGTCGCCTTTCACTTCTGTCAGTTGGCAGTTGGCAGTTGGCAATTGGCAGTCCTCTCCCGCATTGCCTACTGCCAATTGCCTACTGCGAACTATATAAAGTGGGTTGTTCGCTCCCGCAAACTCCAGAGTTTTCGCCGTCCTGTCGATAGTGATGGCCACCGAGTCCATTCCGTCCTGTTGTTTTACATTTTCCACATGCTGCTTCATGGCAAGGATAATATTCTCACGGAGACGGTTGAGTATCTGCGCAGGATTTGTTACGTTTTCCTTGCCCACTATTTCGTTAAGAAAAGCTACGCCAAGCATACTCATAAATGCACCGGGAACGCCGTGTCCTGTGCAGTCTGAAGCAACAACAATGATCTTTGTGTCCAGTTTGGTTACCCAGTAAAAGTCGCCGGAGACTATATCGCGGGGACGGTAAAAAATAAAATAGTCTTTCAGTATCAGCCTCAGGTCATCGTCAGTAGGAAAGAGTGCCGTTTGTATCTGAAAGGCATACCTTATGCTGTCTTTTATATCACGCTGCTGGTGTATTATTATATCGCGCTGATTTGTTGCCAGGTCGCGCTGGGCTGCAATTTCATCGCGCTGAGTAAGGATCTCCTCTTTTTGCTGGGCTATCTCGAAGTTCTTTTTTGCCAGAACCCTGTTGGCAGCCTGCTTCTGCCTGAGAAGCCTGAAAAGCAGGAACGAAAAAAACAGAACCACTGCCAAACCGATGATCATATAAATGATCGCAACTTTCTGTTTTTCGTTTTCCGTTTTTTTCAACTCATTGTCAAGGGTAAGTAATTTGTTCTCTTTTTCCTTCTGCTGCGACTCGTACCGGGTCTGCATTTCGGTAATGGTTTTCATTGATTCTTCATTATTGCACGAGTCTTTAAGGGTGAGAAAAAGTTCAAAATATCTGAATCCCTCTTCCGCTTCTCCAAGTTTGAGTTTTGTATATGCCATCTGATAATATGCCAGATAGAGAGCATTTCTAAAGCCCTGCTCTTTGAAAATAGCGATGGCCTGCAAAAGCATGTTTTCCGACAATGAATACTGATCTGTCCACCTGTACGCAAGCCCGAGTTTACGATAAATAACAGCGCAACCGTATATATCCTGGATCTCCTGCTTCAGTTGTAATGCCTGTTTTCCATAGTTGATGGCTTCGTTGTATCTGAACTCTGCGATGGCTATATCACATTTCATAGTGTAACAATCAGCCATACAATATGTGTTATTGATCTTTTTTGCATAATATAATGATGTATCCAGATATTGTGTGGCCATATCTATCTTTTTCTGGTTATAATAAAGAGCAGAGAGGTTGAAATATGCTACCGACAATCCTTTAAAATCGTCAATTTTTTTATACAGTTCAAGTCCTTTGCGGATATATTCTTCAGCTTTTACATAATCATTCATCTGCTGATACAGAACAGAGATATTCATTATACTGCTTGCAAGTTGTCCGATGTCTCCCAATTTTTCATAGAGTTGATTTCCCAGCTGGTAACATTCAAGCGATTTTTTATATTCGCCGCGGTCGGAATAAATTATTGCAAGGTTTGAGTAATTGCATGCCAGCCCGGACTCATAGTTTATTATTTTACAGATTTCAATGGCTTTAACTGTATATTCTTCAGATTTATTATAATCCCCTTTGTAACCAAAGGCATTTCCAAGCCCGGTATAAACATTTGCAATTCCCGTGCTGTCACCTTCTATGATGAATAATTTTTCGGCAGTATTGAAACTCTCTATTCCCTTTTCAAAATCACTTAAACGCAGATAGACATTTCCAAGCCAGAAAGATAATCTTGCAGTAAATATTTTGTTATTATAACCGACAGCCTGTTTTATTGCCTGTTTTAAATACTGAACGGACTTTTCAGGATCAGTTCTTCGTAACTCATATCCATATTCGCCAAGCAGACGCATCCTGACAGTATCTGTGCTTTTATCCAGTAGTTGTTTAAGGCTGTCGAGCGTTCCGGCAGATAAACAACTACTGGATAAAACCCCACACCAAACACACCCAACACA
>CAZEWB010000655.1:0-2861 GCA_964515655.1 uncultured Bacteroidales bacterium | reverse complement strand
CAAATTTCAAGTCCCAAATTCCAAGGGAACCGTCCCTTGGGTCTTGGATCTTGGGGCTTGGATCTTGGGGCTTATTCAATGTCTTTTTGCTTAACATCAGTTATTTAGTGACCTTTATCCTTGCATCAACAGCAACGACCTTGTCTTTTCTTCCCAAAAGCGGGTTAATATCCATTTCTTCGATCTCAGGAGCAGCTTTAACCAGTGCAGACAAACGGACTATGATGTCAGCAAACATATCTTCGTTAACGCCTTCCTGGCCTCTGGCGCCTTTTATGATGCCATAACTGCGGAGGTTCCTAATCATGCTCAGAGCCTCGTTATTGGTCAGCGGAGCAAGGCCTGCGCTTACATCTTTAAGAACTTCGATGAAAATGCCGCCGAGACCGCAAAGTACCAGATGGCCGAAATCACCCTCACGTTTTGCACCTGTGAATATTTCGGTGCCCGAAAGCATCGGTTGAATCAGAATTGATGTGGTTTCGGGAATTCTTATCATCCTGTCGAATTCTGCAGCAATAGTCTCCGGAGTTTTTACATTTAGTACAACGCCGCCTACATCAGATTTATGAATAGGGCCTACAACTTTCATTACTACAGGATATCCCAGTTCTTTTGCTGCCATTACAGCTTCATCGCGGCTGATGACAGTCGCTTCGCCTGCACGCGGGATGCCAGCAGCGTCAAGAAGGTCGCCCACTGCTTCGGGATTCAGATAACCGTTTACAGAAGCATCAATAATCTTGCGTATGCTAATCACATCAATATTAACCTGAGCAGTATCAGATGAAACGGGTGGGGGAGTATAATAGACCTTTGTCAGGGCATTGCCGAGAGCTACTTCTTCGGGGAAAATGATACGACCGAAAGAAATGAATTCATCTATCTCTTTCTTTACATTAACAATAGAGGGAAGTACGGGATATATCGGTTTTTTGCAGGTTTTCATCTTTTCGTTCAGCAGGCGATATACATCATAAACTTCAAAAAGCCCGGGGCTTCCGAAAATTACGATCATCGCGTCAATTTCGTTGAATTCCTTTTCGCAGTAATCAATGATCTTTCCAAGATGTTCGGCAGTACCTGTTGCAAGAAAGTCAATAGGATTTGCGACAGATGAACCCGGGGAAAGTTCAGAAAGTAGTTCTTTAGCTTTATTGCCTGTGATATGAGGAACTTCAAGTCCGCCGTTCGAAAGTGCATCAGTGAGCATTACGGCAGGACCGCCTGCGTGGGTTATAATGGCAATATTTTTCCCTGTCAGTTCTTTATGCAGGAATATAGAAGCGACGGTGACAAGTTCTTCACGCCCATTACAACGGACTATCCCGGCTTTACGGAAAAGCGCATCAACTGCAACATCAGGAGAGGCAAGAGCGCCGGTATGTGATGAAGCTGCACGGCTGCCGGCAGCAGATGAACCTGATTTTATCGCGGCAATGCGGCAACCCTTTTTAATGAGCGAAGAGGCATGCTTTAAAAGCTTCAGGGGCTTTTTTACATTTTCGATATACATCAGTTTGACATCAGAACTTGTTTTGGGATTATATGTCAGATCCATGTATTCAAGGATTTCCTCGACACCCATCTGAGCGCTGTTTCCTACTGAGAAAACATTGGCAAAAGTAAGCCCCCTTGGAACACTGGCCTCAAGAATAAAAACAGCAGTAGCTCCTGAACCGGTTATAAAATCACAACCTTTATCCGACAGTTTTGGTATGGGCAGAGTGAAGATACCTGCATAGTTCGGATTCATGAAGCCGATGCAGTTTGGTCCGATAAGGCTGCCATTGACTTTATTTATACTGTCAACAATCTGTTTTTCAAGTAAAGCGCCTTCATGGTTTTCTTCGCTGAAACCGGCAGATAAGATGATAAAAGCACGGGTGTTCTTTTGTGTGGTAAGAATGTCAACGGTTTCAGGACAATATTTGGCAGCTATCCCGAGTATTGCAAGGTCGCATTCGGGTAATTCAAGTACACTGGAAAATGTTTTTACACCCTGAATTTCGGTTTCTTTAGGATTCACTGCATATATTTCACCTTTGAAATTGTTCTTCAGAATATTGTAAAGCACCTTGCCCCCTGTCTTCTGTACGTTATTGCTCGCACCTATGATGCAGATGCTGCGGGGATTCAGTAATTGTTCATTTACCATATTAAGAATTCCTTGTTTTTACTGTAAAAATATAAAATTGTCAGGAAAAAAGAACGGGAAAATCAATTCTGGCTGCTGACGATAAGTTTTCTTGCTAATTCAAGTATTGTTGTGTCGTTCAGGTCAACTGTTCCGCCATCAGGACCCTGTTCAATATGAAAGCCGGGGATTTCACCCTCAATGTAATTTGTCCCTCCGAAATAATTCCTTACAGTCTCAATACTGATACCTAGTTTATCGGCAATTTTCCTCATGCTTCCTTCGGGCAGACTGTCCTTTATTCTTCGTAATTCGTTAAAAGTGATGAGCATTTTTTTTGTAAAGGTAATCATTAAAGTCGAAAGTCGAAAGTCAAAAAGTCAAAAGTCATTAACATCCTGTCTCACTGCCTACTGCCAATTGCCGACTGCCGACTGCCGACTGAAGACTGCCGACTGCCGACTGCCGACTGAAGACTACTTAACCCGTTTATAATACATCCCGCTAAAGTACAACTTATCGCCTTCAATCCTTAACACATTGCCCGTCTGGCGGCCTACCCCGCATATTATTGCCTCCGTTTTGCTTTTAACGATCAAAGTAAGTTTGCCACCGTTTTTCCAGCCTGTACATTCAGCTTTTAATATTCCGTCTGATTCTTTAAGGTTTATTTTTTTGAAAAGACTGAAATCATTAACACCACAAACCAAACACACCCAACACA
>CAZEWB010000654.1:0-2861 GCA_964515655.1 uncultured Bacteroidales bacterium | reverse complement strand
TGTGTTGGGTGTGTTTGGGTGTTTTTGGTTTGATTAAAAAAGCAAAGAACGGGGATGAAACTGCAATAGCCGACTCGCCCGATAATTTTTCTTGTAATTCCTGTGCTTCGGAAAGGACATCAGGGTAGTCGGCTATTGCAGTTTCATCCCCGTTCTTTGCTTTTTTAATCAAACCAATATACTTGTCTACGAATTCTTCGTAAGAATCCAATATCGCATCCCAGTCTTCGTCTCCCGAAGAATTAGATACAATCCCTTCAGAGACATCTTCGGTCGATTTATACCCGAATGAGTTTTCGTCAACAATTTCAAATTTGGCCGCTTTTGTCAGGATTTGCGATTGCGTTTCAGGTTTAAAATACTCTTTCTTAAACGAAATAGTAATGAATTCCCCAACTTCAGTTTTAGGGCTCAGAAAATCCAATATTTTTTGATCGTCACTGCAAACAAAACCCCATGACAACTCATCGTATAGATTGTTGCCGTCCGCATCCAGAATATTCAGTTTTAAGTCAACCATGGAAGAAGCATAAATTTCTTTCGTTTCATCGGGAATGCCGTCTTTTTCAAGCTTGACAGAAATTGACAATTCGTCCTGTGTTTCATTAACCTTTAACTTACAGTCTCCATCCGCAATTGAAACAAAGTCAGACAAAAAACCAATAACATCACCTTCACTTCCTTTTATTACTACTTCAGATGGGATATCTTTTTTTGCACCTCCACAAGAAAACAGCAATAAAACAACAAAGGCAGAAATTAAAATGTTTATTTTTCTCATAACATTGAAATTAGAATCCTACTCGTTAGGCTTTTCGGATAGCGCCTCCGTCAATACACCTGAACGGAACAGGCCGTTTATTATAGTGGGTTCTGATCTCCACATTCTCTGCAATTAGTATTTAAGCATTAGTCGAATTTTATCAATTAGTTCCTTTTCTTTTCCTTCAACTTCACCATCAACAGATGCAAGTTTTTCAAGATTTGCTATTACTTCCATTGCTCTGTCTTTGGAACTAAATGTAGTTTGTTTTACAGTCAATTCAGGTATTGAAGATGAATTCATAAGATTGAAAATTTCTTGTTTTTCTCCCGCAGTAAAATCTTCTAAGGAACTAATAACTTCGGATAATGTAATTTTTTCATCTTCTTCAATTACATCGTCAGCCTTAGCCAAATATATCATCAATGTTATTTCATTCTTTTTATCCTCTTTAGATTTAAAGCCCTTTGTCTTGAATAGTTTACCAAATAAGCCGCCTACTGCTTTTGTGGCATTGCCCAAGTCTTTTTTTACTTCTTCTGCTTTTGCATGGAAAATTACTTCAGGATTTTTAAAGAAGTTAATTATAGTTAACTCGTGTACGGCATTTGTCAGCATATGCTTGTATGTAAATTGAACACAAGGAATAACCTGATAATTTATTTCCTCATTTGTAATTTTTGGCATTTCTGTTCGGCTATAACTTAGTTCTTTTTGAATTATCTCACTGTATGTTTTACTGTACTCATCATATGTTTCTTTGATGTTTTCATTTATGTTGATGAGTGTTGGGGTTGTTTTCTCGTTTTTATTCGGATGTTTTGAAAATATTGCATTTTCATCAATATTGTTCAATTGGTCTCCAGTATGGAAAAGCTTTTCAATTAGGTTGTTGTTTATTGTTGTTTCAACAAAAACGATTTGAGCCATAATACCTTGTGTTTTACATTTCGGGCAATCAACCATTCCATAGCGTTCTTTATCTCCATAGCATGTTTCACAAGTCAGTTTGCCTGAAGCATTACAATGAGGGCAATCCACTTCACCACGACCAGAACAAGTTTCACATCTAACTTCGCCTTTGCCGTTACATTCAGAACAACGATTAAATCCATCTTTACATTCACGACAAGGAGTATATCCTTTTCCACCACATTTTTTGCATTTTTCATGCTTACGTCCCTCATCGTATCCGCCTTTCACCAAACCTCTGGCAAAATTTCCAGCTATTGATCCATTGTCAATGCCATCGCCTCCACACGTTGAACATTTTTCTTCACCACGACCGTTACATTTTTTGCATTTTATTTCACCAGTTCCACCACAATTATTACATTTCACCCAACCTGAACCTCTGCAATTACTGCATTGAACACGGCGTGACCCTTTGCAATCAAGACACTCATAAACATGTTGCCCTTTGCAATCGGGGTCAGGGCAAGTTACATATTTATTACCTTTACATTCATCGCATTGCTCTTGAAATGTCAAATCCGATATAAAGTACTTTCTTTGATTTATTAAAATTTCATCGCCGTTTGTATCTACTGGAAATTCAAAAGGTTTTCCAACCGACTTAATATTGTAGGTTTCAGGAACAATTTGATAATTACCTTTTAATGTTTCAAGGATTTTTTCGTTTGGCAGAACTGTTTTATCATCATGTTTTTTCTCCCCTCCTTCAATTTCTCCAAAATTGTCCTTAACTGCGCCGTACAAAGGGAATTTAACAATTTTTCCATCACGTGTTATAAAAATTGATTTGTGTTTGACATAAAAGTAATTTGCTCTTTTTATTGGATCTTCTGATGATATTATCATTTTATCAAATTCACCAGGCACAATCTTTTTCAAGCAATCTTTGATATCAGGTACTGATATCGGTTTGAAATTTTCTAATTCAGGGTTCATAATCGTTAAAATTAAAAATAATGATAATGTGTACTCTCATACGGTTTTTCGGATACCGCCTCCGTTTTATTGCCTGAACGGAACAGGCCGTTTATTAAAGTGGGTTCTGGCCTCCACTGATTGTTATGTTGCAAATATAATATTATATTTTACAATATAGCACAAGTGCTATATTATTTTTTCTTCA
>CAZEWB010000653.1:0-2878 GCA_964515655.1 uncultured Bacteroidales bacterium | reverse complement strand
TGTGTTGGGTGTGTTTGGTTGGTGTTGGAGGAGCCTCGACGGTGGTCTGTCGTTCACACAGACTGCAGGCTGGTTCCCGGGAGTGCAGGTAATGGATGTTGAAGCCGACCCGTTCGATCCCTCCAAAGTGGAAGCTGCAACCGTTATCGGGATATTCCTGAGCAATGATTATGGAAGCTCATGGACTATTTCCCCGTCATGGAACATGGATTCAATAAAGTTAACATACAGGTTGCTGCCCGATGAAAGCACACAGAACAGGTTTTTTACTGCCAACGGGGGCTGGCTGGTAAACACCGATACCACCGGATACGGCGGTATAAGCATGAGCGACAACGGATGGAACACATGCGCAAATATCGGGCTTGATCATAATAACGGGATGGGCCTCACAATGTGCGGCAATATACTTTTTGCAGGAGTAGGAGGACAATACACCATTACTCCGATAGATACTATTACCGGCAAAGGTGTGTGGTACACTGATGTCACACAACAGCCTTTTATATGGCACCCTCTGGACACAGCAGGAATGGAAAGCAAATTTGTTTTGTCTCTCGCCTGTTTCGACAGTGTGCTTTATGCCGGAACATTAGGAGGCGGAGTATGGAAATACGACATAACGCAGTTGGTTACAAATTCACAGGAAAATACTTTTTCCGGCTTTTCAGGTATTGATATCTGGCCAAACCCATTCACTTCATCGGTAACTATCAGATCGGATATTGCTGCGGATTCAGAAGCTGTTGTACTGATATATGATTCATACGGAAGGACGATTGAGAGAACGGTGAAAACAGCTGATGAACTTAAATCCGGGATAAAATGGAATCCGAAGGGTCTGAGCGATGGGATCTATTATGTGGTTATAAATTCCGGCAACTGGCAGTTATCGGAGAAGATCGTTTTTTCAAAATAATAAACTTTATCATCCCCTGTGCAGTTACTTTATACATCGTTTCTTTTGCATTTTCAATTCGGGATGTTTCATTTTTTCTTATCTTTGGGAGAAATAAACCAAAACCAATTATACGGTATTTACCCAAACCGGGCAGATATTCCATTTGAGGTTTTGATATAAAAGTGGAGACCAGCTACCACTTAAGAAAACGGGGCGGAACCGAAAAGCCAGACGAGTAGGAGGTAAATAAAATTTCATAGTCATGTCCAAATTTATCTTGTTATTTTCTCTGCTTATTCTTGCAGGTTTTTCTATATCGCTTCCTGACGAAAAAGAGGACAGGGTCATTAAAATTGCACAGGATAATCTGACTACCAGTCTGGCAAAAATCCCCGAAGGACAGGAAAAACTTTATGGTTTCACCAACCGTGAAGAATTCAGGACAAGCAGTATCGGAAAACCTTATCGGGTTATAACATTTTCCAACGATTATTACAACGAAGAAACGCTGAGTGATAAAAATTATATTCTTATACAGAATGAGTGGCGGGTTCCGGTCACAGTCGATGGCAAAAACCGACTACTATTTACTGTAAGCCAACAAGACACAACATTAGAAGTTGTTGATCTGGGAGGAGCCGTTCTGGCAAAAGAACTCCAGGAAAAAGATAATAATGTGTTATCCGGCAGCCATTATCTTTTACGAATTTACCCATTAACAATTGATTTTTTAGTAGAAGTTACTCCAGGCGGTTCACTTGCAAATGCGACTTATATTCCTTTGACATCTGCTGCCATAGCAATAAACTCATTAAATGAGAAAAGAATATCTAAACTCACTCTGCCGGAAGTTCTTTATATAGTAAAACAACAGTTAAAAGAACAATCTAAAAACTGATCTGCAATGAAAAAAATTCTGATTATTTCGATTTCGTTTATTATGCTTTTCACCGGCTATAATAAAGCACAGGTACTTAATGTGCCACAAGTTATTCAGGAGCAAAATCAATGGTGCTGGGCAGGAGTCAGTAAATGTGTTCTTGATTATTACGGGTATCCAAACCAGCAATGCACTATAGCCGAATATGCAAGATCCGTTATAACATGGACAAGTTATGGTTCGGTGAATTGCTGTGATGATCCCGGTCAGGGGTGCAATTACTGGAATTATAATTGGGGTTATTCTGGAAGTATACAGGATATCCTTGTTCATTTCGGAAATATTCAGAATCATGGCATAGGTGATGCTCTTACTTTAAACCAAATAAATACTGAAATTACAGGAGGCCGTCCTTTTATAGCGCGGTGGCTTTGGACAAACGGTAGCGGTCATTTTGTAGTCGGACATGGAGTAAACGGTAGCGATGTATATTATATGGATCCCTGGTTTGGTGAAGGGCTGCATATAAGCACCTATAGTTGGTTGGTTAATGATGGGAATCATACATGGGATATGACAAATATTTTAACAACCTCTCCAAGTGAAATTAATGACCTTATTCTTCAGGAGGACATCATTAAGATCTATCCCAATCCAACAAGCGGAAAATTAACAATTAATAGTAACAGTAAAATAACCTCTATTGAAATCAACAATTTACTTGGCGAAAAAGTTTTTCAATCAAATATTAATAATCAAAAATCCGAAATAGATTTATTATCGCAGCCCAAAGGAATTTATTTTATAAAATTTTGTATTGGAGAAATTGTTCACACAGAAAAAATCATACTACAATAGACAAGAAAAAGAAAATCAGTTTCCCTCATTGTAGTTTGCTGCCCCTTCGCTAAGTTTATCTCTCTTTTTTCGGGCTAAATCCTATTTTGAAGTGCTGGCAAATTATTTTATCAACAAAAATATCTTTCGTTTTATTAAAGCGGGGCTTCGCCCCCTGGCCCCACTTACTTTTTTTCATTGCCAAAAAAAGTAAGCAAAAAACGCTAGGTTCACCGATGCTTCCCCGCTCTCTGCCAGAA
>CAZEWB010000652.1:0-2880 GCA_964515655.1 uncultured Bacteroidales bacterium | reverse complement strand
TGTGTTGGGTGTGTTTGGTGGTTGGGTTATGCAAGAATAAAAGGATTCTGTACTGCCTGACCCTTGAGAGCGAACTTTCCGGTTACGTGTCAATTTCGAGCCCCGGCAGTATAGGAGATGTCAGTATAGATACTTCTTATGCCGTATACGCTCACATCGAGATAAAGAATATCAAGATACTTTCGGCTATAGCACGTTTCCCTTCACAGGAAATTATTTCCCTGAATCAGACTGCTGACTTTACAAACGGCGACATACAGTTAACAAAAGCGATAATCAAAGAAGGTACGGCAAATATAATCTTAAGCAATACTCTTGCACAGGACATTGATTTTTCGTTTGAACTTCCGGGCGCAAAACTCAGCGCTGTTCCGCTCACAATAAGCGGCACGTTACCTGCCGGGACGGTATCGAGTCCTTCTTTAGTGAATATTTCAAGAGACCTGAGCAATTACGAAATTGATTTTGATGGTATACGTCCATTTGAACTTGTGCAGGGAGACCTTAACGACAACAGTATTATTGACCCGCCAACCGACAATTCATTATATTACAAATTGACAGGAAGCATTGACTCAACCGGCAACTTCATTAACCTTTCTCAATCGGATTATATTACCGCTCAATGCACTTTTTCGGGGATGAAACCCGCATATATTAAAGGATATTTCGGCAATACACAGGGCGATACAAGCGGTGTTGTTTCATTCAGTATTTTACCGGAGATTGAGGTTACCGGCGCCAGCTTTGCTGATGCCAATGTTTTCCTTACTGTCGAAAATGAAATAGGCGCTTCGGCAAAGTTGACAATTCAGACATTAAGGGCAATAAACAGCCAGAATGGTCAGGTCGCACAGCTTACGGGACAGGCAGTACAGAATCCTTTTATTCTTGCATCCCCCATCGATCCGAATTCACTTATCGTTCCTGTCACACCAACAATCAATGTATTGGAACTGAACAGTCAGAATTCGAATATTCATCAGCTTGTAAGTGTTATTCCCGATATTCTTGAATACGATTTCAGTTTTGAACTGAATCCGGGACAAACGCCGCCACTTCCAAACACGGGAACTAATTTCGCATACAGCAATGCACACCTTAACTGTTATCTTAATATAGAATTCCCGCTTAACTTTAGTTTCGAAAGTCTTGTTGTTGACGATACTATTGAAGCAGACATGAGCGGCCTTAATACAGAAAATATAAACTACGGAAGTCTAATCCTGTTCTCTTACAACTTTTTCCCTTTCAATGCAAATGTTAACCTGTACTTCATTGATTCGGCCCTGCACGTTTTTGACTCACTTTCCTATACTCCTGTTATTGTAAATGCCGGGGTGCCTTCAATTTCAGGAAAAGTTCTGACTCCTACTATTACAAAAAGTGTTGTACCCTGTACTCTTCAACGTCTAGAGAACCTTAACAAGACAAGGCAGATCCGCATCATAGGCTCATTCAGCAGCAGTCCTGCATCGCAGCATGTGCAGATATATGACAGCTACAGTATCTCCTTTAAACTTGTCGGCGACTTTAATTATCACATCAAGCAATGAAAACTATTTGTAATATTTTCATTTTGCTTATAACCGCATATTCTGCAACGGCACAGTTTTCGGGTATGGAATACGGAAAACTGGATTCGAAAAGGTATTTTTCCGTTGAAGGGGCAAGTGTTTTTTACAGCAATTGCATTTCCACAAAAACATTCAACTCTGTTTACAGTGAACCGTACATAAGCAACGAAACAAAGGAAAGCGTAAGGTACGACAGGCCACTTAAAGTATATAACGAGATCAACGCAGGGATGCAGTATTTATGGCTGCCTGATACTGAAAAATTCAAAGTAGGTATTTATGCTTTTGCAGGTACACGACATATACGTTCGGGAAATGTTGTCCCCGACTTTTATGAACTGTTAATGTTCGGAAATAAACGCTTTGCCGGTGCCACGGCAGACCTGAGCAATAGCAGGCTATTCCTTTGCGATTACCAGAAAATAAGCCTGGGAGCGACTTTCCGCCTTCGTTCCGAAACAGGTGTTTCATTTGCTTCTTTTCATGTTTCTCCAATAAAAGGTCAACGATATATTGAAGTCGAAACTGCATCAGCATGGTTTTACACTGCCGAAACCGGTGAAATGCTTTCGATGCAGGCTCAGGCAATTGGATTCAGTTCCGATCAGTCGAAACGTAGGAACCAGGACTTTGCCGGCAACGGTTTTGCCGTAGGAGGTATGTTGTACTTTTATAACAATGAATCGGATTTCTGGGTCTATACCAGTGCAAGTGATCTGGGATTCATCGACTGGAAACATAAAAGCTCACGAACATACGTTGATACAATATTTAATTTTACAGGATTATATATCGACAACATTTTTTCATTCGACTCTTCCCAGCTTAATCTGTCATCGGACACGATCACTAGGTTACTGGAAGAATATACCGACACAGTACATTTCAGAAGAAGTCTGCCGGAAACTTTTGTGATTGAAGCAGGAAAATACCTGCCTGAACGAAGGCTTGCAATATCAGGGACGCTGACATATGTTGCAAGGACAGGCATGCCTTTACCGAGAATTCAGTTGAATACTTCATGGAAAATGAACGAATATTTTCAGCCTTCAGTTTCTTTTTCACATGGAGGTTCTGGCAGGTTTGCCGTCGGACTTGGATTAATATCACAACCATTACCTCAACTCCGGATAAGCGTTTATACTCCCGATATACTTTCGGTAGTTCTTCCCAAATACAGCTATGCTGACGGAATTTTGCTGAAGATATCGTATATTTATTGATTAATAAAAACAAAAAGAGGCTGTCTTAAAAGCCTCAATTTTTTCTTTTCAGCAACTTTTTGCCCCGACCCTAAAGGGAG
>CAZEWB010000651.1:0-2902 GCA_964515655.1 uncultured Bacteroidales bacterium | reverse complement strand
ACTTCGACACGACCTTAAAACATCAACTATATTATTTCAGACAATCGGGTCGGCTTAGTATGACTGTTTTTTGTTGTGCGTTGCCCCAATCCCCCCACCCGTCATGCTGAAATTTTTTCAGCATCTCTCACATCTCATGTCCCAACGATGCAGAGCATGAGAGATTCCGGATCAGGTCCGGAATGACGGGAAGTGGGTTTTGGGCATGTTTGTCATTAGGAGTGTACATCATTGGCGCAATGAAAAAAATAAGAGTGACTTTATTAACCCAAATACGCAATAAACTGAAACCTTAACTGCCATTGCAGGAGTCCCCTCCTGCAAGGCAACTGAGATGCTTACACAACATAGCTCTCGCCCTGCAGGAAAGGATTCCTGCAGAGGCGGTTGAGGTTCGTGGTTTTCTATTGCGTAATTTGGGTTTATTATGTTTGATTTCTAATAAACTACGTTAATTGTGAGCATTGTTTATTGTAAAACTTATTTTTTGCACTATTTTTGCAAAGCAAAACGAAATCCTTTTTTATGAAGACTAAACTTTTTATTTCAATAATTCCCGTGCTGGTTTTATTTCTTGCATTCCAGCTAAGCAATGTGAAAATTTCCGGAGATCCTGTAGTAGGGCTGGAAGTCGGAAATAAAGCTCCTGATATTAAACTCCCGAATCCGGATGGAAAAGAAATAGCGCTTTCATCACTTAACGGGAAGATGGTACTTATTGATTTCTGGTCATCGTGGTGCGGACCCTGCCGCCGTGAAAACCCGAATGTGGTCAGTGCATACAAAAAATACAAGGATAAGAAA
Organism: uncultured Bacteroidales bacterium; assembly: GCA_964515655.1. Taxonomy (GTDB): domain Bacteria; phylum Bacteroidota; class Bacteroidia; order Bacteroidales; family GWA2-32-17. The sequence goes on along the minus strand of CAZEWB010000651.1, from coordinate 2,098 downwards.
TTCAAAAACGGCAAAGGTTTTACAATTTACAGTGTATCGCTTGATATGAATGCAGCTAACTGGAAAGCAGCCATTGCAAAGGACAGCCTGATATGGGAATATCATGTCAGCGACCTTAAATACTGGCAAAGTGCAGCTGCGCAGTTGTATCATGTCAACGGCATCCCTACAAACTGGCTTATTGACGGAGATGGCGTAATTGTTGCCAAAAACCTCAGGGGATATACACTCGAAGCAGCTCTGGATACTCTGGTGAAAAATTAAAACCAGATGTTATGCAAAAGGACAGTGAATAAGCCTCAAGTCCAAAATTTCAAGTCACAAATTCCAAGGGAGCAGTTCCTTGGGGCTTGGATCTTTGGACTTGGAACTTGGGGCTTTGATTTTTTTTCGCACAAGAAATTATTTACGTAACAAGAGTTAAACTTTATTTTCTTTGTCCAAATCACAATACATTTTGAACTCCTGCGTTATTTTCATACTTTTACCACTGAATAACTGATGTTACACAAAAAGACTGTGAATAAGTCCCAAGACCCAAGACCCAAGATCCAAGCCACAAGGGACGGCTCCCTTGGAATTTGGGGCTTGGAATTTGGAATTTGGGACTTTTTTACGTAACATGAGTGAATAAGTATGAAGCAATTCTGTTACATAGTTTTTATCCTTCTGATAGGATTCTCGTGCAAGAAAGATAACTTTACCGAGGATACTGTTGATGGTCTTAGGTTTTCGGTCGATACCCTTACTTTCGATACCGTATTTACCACTATAGGCTCTGCAACCAGGTATTTTAAAGTATACAATACTGTGGGAAAAGACCTTAAGATAAAACGTATCTATCTGTCAGGCGATAACGGATTCCGTCTTAATATAAACGGAATGGCTGCAAACAGTCAGAGTGATGTCATTTTAAAAAAGGACGACAGTCTCTTTATTTTTGTCGAAGTAAAAGTAAACCCGCAGAGCAGTAACAGTCCGATGGTGATACTTGATTCGGTGATGTTCGAGTTCACTTCAAATGTTCAAAAATTGTATCTTATGGCATTCGGGCAGAATGTGCATTTAGTAAATGGTGAGATAATTTCAGCAGATACATTATGGACTAATGAAAAACCCCATCTGGTTTATAATTCCATGCTTGTCGATAGTAACGTAATTCTTACAATTACTCAGGGAACAAAAATATATTTTCACAAAAACTCAAGAATGTTTATTAAAGGGACATTAAAAGCCTTTGGTTCCAAAGATGAGCCTGTGATCTTTCAGGGCGACCGTCTTGAATCATGGTACAGGGATGTTCCCGGACAGTGGGACGGTATTTATTTTGTATCCGGACATCCATTAGGATTAGGAAGCAGGGACAATGAACTGAATTATTGTGATATTAAAAATGCTATCATAGGTATTCAGGCAGATTCTGTTTTCAGTTCAAATCCGTGTGTTAAAGTAACTAATACAAAAATCCTTAACATGAATGCGGTTGGGATTTATGGCAGGGGAACGACAATACAAGCAGTAAATACTATTATTTCTAATTGCGGCCAGTTCGCAGTCCTTATTGTTTACGGCGGTTCATACGAGTTTTATCACTGTACTTTATATAATGACTGGAGTTACAGCAACAGGACAACACCTTCGCTTTTATTGAACAATTATTATATGGCGGATAATGGCATAATGCAGGTAAGGCCTCTTGAAAAAGCAACTTTTGGTAATTGTATAATTTACGGCAGTAAAGAGGATGAGATCTATATTGATGCTTATCCCGGTTCACCGGTTTTTGAATACAAGTTCGAAAATTGTATAATTAAAGCCGGAAGTGGACTTAATACATCCGATGCAAGCCGGTTCATACAGATATATAAGAACCTTAACCCGGGATTGAAAAGTCCGGCATTTAACAATTTTGAACTGGATACAATGTCGAATTCCATGAATAAAGGAAATATCAGTATTGGCACCACATTTTCTTCTGATTTTAACGGGAATTCAAGAATTGCAGATGGCTTCCCTGATTTAGGCGCATATGAGAGAGTTGATTAAACTAAATAGATACCTGCTTTTATTATGTCTGACATTTTCGTGTCTGACGTTC
>CAZEWB010000650.1:0-2910 GCA_964515655.1 uncultured Bacteroidales bacterium | reverse complement strand
GCTGCTTCCAGGGTCGCCAAATCAGCCATTGATGCTGTGTACTCATATTCCTCCGGAGCAGAAGCAGAAAAGATCGTAAAGGCAGTAAGAACTCTTACAACTGTTGCCGGTGTTGATGTTAAAACAGCACGCCGCAATATTGCCAATAAACTGATAGAAGATAACGTCTATAAGTTTTAAAAAGAAACAAATTCAAAATGAAAGCCGCTCTGAAAGGGGTGGTTTTTTTTTATAAAATAGTCTGATTCGATTGTTTCCAACAAAAACTGGGTTTTGTTTTTATTAATATCATCTGTTAGAAATGAAATTGGGTATCTCAAATTGTGACAACCAATTTATATTTTTACTTTTGAAACTTTAAATCAATTATATGAGCGAACCAGGAAATAAAATCATGTTGCCGGACGAAGTCATACTCACAAAAATCCTTCTGATAAGGGGCAAAAGAGTAATGATAGATTATGATTTAGCTGAATTGTATGAGGTCCCGACAAAACGACTGAATGAACAGGTAAAAAGGAATATCAGACGTTTTCCTGAACATTTTATGTTTGAATTAACAAAAGAGGAAAAAGAGGAACTGGTCGCAAATTGCGACCACCTCAAAAAGATTAAACACTGTTGATTTTTGAATACCTGAAACAGTTTGAGGAAGCCAGGCAAAAGGAACTACAGCAAGCCAATCGAAAACGCATCGGATTTAAAATCGGAAAGGGAAAATAATTTTTGTATTCTAGCTATCGATCTTTTTAAAAAAAAAGGAAATATTGTGAATAAAACATCGTGCAATACATATACGAAAAGCAATGATTACCGCTTCGATTTTAATGGACAAGAAAAGGATGATGAGAATACAGGCCAGGTTGGGAGCGTTAAACTATTACCTTTAATAAATAATCAGTATTGTTAAATTCATTTTTGTTTTTTACATCCTGCGCATTCCCCGTATATATACAGAGAGTGTGAAAGAGGTTTGAATTTATTGCTTTCGGATGCAGATTTAATAACTTCGTGAAGCCTGAGATCGCAGAATTCCTGAACTTTTCCGCACTTGGTGCAGACCAGGTGGTCGTGCTGTTTCGAAGAATATGACCTTTCGAAAAACGAAGTGTTTTTACCGAACTGGTGCCTGGTAACAAGATCGCAGTCGAGTAGTAGTTCAATAGTATTATATAATGTGGCACGGCTGACGCTGTATTTTTTTTCTTTCATCAGAATATAAAGGGATTCGATGTCGAAATGCCCCTTATGTAAGTACACCTCGTCCAGTATTGCGTAGCGTTCGGGAGTTTTTCGGTGACTTCCTGCTTCAAGATATTTTGTAAGGATTTCACGGGCTGTTTCGAGTATCTTTTTATCATCCTTTTTCATAATAAATGAAATGTATACGCAAAAATACTGTTTTTTTTTAAGAAGCAGGTCGTTATTATAATGTGACCGAAGACGGAAGACGGAAGACCGAAGAAAGGTAATGGTCTTTGGTCATAGCAGCGGGTCTGGTTGTATGTCAGGGTCTTTGGTAAACGTCAACTCAATGACACCCGATGAAGACAAGCGGAGCGAAGTCTGAATCGTGGTGGAATTGATCCTGACGAAGGAAGGATCTAATAACCTATAGCGCAAGCATCTTCCACAAAACCATGACCATAGACCAAATCCGCAGCCAAGACCTATAGCCAAGACCCCGTCTCCGGTCTTCCGTCACCTTTGGCGTAAGCAACATAACCACAATATCGCGTAGCGTATATCTATTTAATTATATCAACAATCTTCAGTTCCGTCCTTCTGTTAAGCGCTCTGCCTTCTTCCGTATCATTTGTAGCGATCGGCTTCGAAAAACTATAGCCATTGAAGGTAAGCATTTTTGCATCAATACCGGCGTTTACAAGGTATTCGTAAACCGTTTTTGCCCTGTTGTTCGAATGAGTCTTATTATGTTCAAAGCTTCCCTGGTTGTCGGTATGGCCACCTATCTCAATTTTGAGGCCAGGATGCTTCTGCAGCAGAGAAACAAGTTTCTTAAGTTCGGTTTCAGACCTGTTGTCAAGTTCGTACGAGTCGGTCTTAAAGAAAACGTTCTTAAGGATTATAGTTCCGCCTTTTGCAAGTGGCTGCAGTGGGACGTCCATTTGGTATGGTTTGCCCATTGTTTCACCTGTAAGGACATAGTTCTCGGAAAAGAACAGATAACCTTCCTTTGAGACGTTAAGCCCGTATTCTTTACCAACGGGAAGTGTTACGAGAAATTCGCCCGTACCTTGGGCAGAATTCGATTTTATCACTAGATTTCCGCTTACATTGTCGTATAATTCGAAGCCTGCAGAAAGTTTTTCCTTTGTTATAGCATCATAAACGATTCCTTTAACATATGTTACAGTATTTGGACGTTTATCTTCAGGTACTTCGAACCCGTATATATCAAGACCACGGGAGCCGGTACGGTTCGAGGAAAAGTATGCGTAGTCGCCTTTTGCATTTACAATAAGCCCGACTTCGTCGCCGAAAGTGTTTATCGGATATCCGAGGTTTTTGGGTTTGGTCCAGATGGTGTCGCTTATTCTGTAAGAAACAAAAAGGTCCATTCCTCCCATACCCATGTGACTTTCGCTCGAAAAATACAGTGTCCTTCCGTCAGGGTGGATAAAGGGACTCATCTCGTTGCCGACACCATTGATACTGTCGCTAAGATTCACAGGAACAGACCATTTGTTGTCGTCACTTAAAGTTGAAAAGTATATATCGGCAGCACCGCGTGATTCCTTGCAATTACCGCATGAGAAATAGATTGTCCTTCCGTCAGCAGTTACCGATGGATGTGCCTCCCATGCGGAAGAATTGACCGGTCTCCCAATGTTTTTCGGTGCAGTCCACCTTCCGTTCACTTTATCGGAGACATATAAATCACAACTT
>CAZEWB010000649.1:1578-2917 GCA_964515655.1 uncultured Bacteroidales bacterium | reverse complement strand
GTGAGTGGGGTTGTGCGGATGAAGCGGGAAGGAAAACACCATAATACGATCCCGTATATCCACTCACAATCCCATCACACAAGGATTGCTTCGAATTGCAATAACGTCAATAATTATCCAACATTAATCAGGCGATTCTCCTAATGACAAAAGAGGTAAATCGGTAGTTACTTGCAACTTAAAAAGCGCCGGTCATCCTGAGCCCGCTCCAGTTCAAACCTATAGAAAAGACGTACTATATGAGCGGAAAAGTCGAAGGATGTGCGATGGCCTTGCTTTAAACATTGTGGGAGTTAGAACGGACACCCTTCGACAAGCTCAGGGTGACCCTATTATTTATTTGTCATTTTCTGAATGAACATAAGGGTGCGCCCTTATAGGTTGCCTCGTAATGACGGGAGGTTTTTTTTGTTTTACCCGGGGGAACAATGGACGGTCGGACGAAGCCCCAACCGACATTCCATCGTCCGACACCGTATACTTTGGGAAATCATGGCGCATAAAGGAGGACATGGAATCGTCGGAAAACTGTTTTGAAAATTGAATTTTAGTTTTTTGTATTTGTTTGGAAATTGATGCTTAGGTATTTGAATTTTATTTTTCTGATTTCGATATTCGAATTTAATATTTTGTAATAGGTCACTGTGGAAATATGTAACAATCCTTTTTTTGCTTTGTCAGGTGATGAACCGGGTGTCTATAGTTTTGCATGAATCGAAAAACCTTTTTTTAAAAAAAACACTACTTTTATAGTATAAATTATAACGTATATCTTTGTTTTTGAAAATGAATAAGTCTATGAAATACTTCATATCGGCACTGCTTGTCTTTACTGCTATAACTATTGCTCATTCCCAGAGAATACGGACACAGAAAGACACTGTCGGCTTTGCCATTTACGGCTGGCAGATGGACTCGGTAATAAAAAGGTTGCCGGCTGTTAAGAATATTTCAAACGATACATTGTGCTTTGCAATATGCCCCCACGATGACTACATATATGCGGGTAATATGTACAACGAAATTTTCAGTCGTATAAAGGCAAAAACAGTCATTATTCTTGGCGTTGCACATAAAGCAAAAAAATACGGAATTGAAAGAAAGATCGTTTTTGATTCATATGATAAATGGAAGGCCCCGTATGGAAATATTTCGATATCACCTTTAAGACAAACTTTAATAAAAAATCTTCCTGACAGTGACTACGTGATTCACGATAGCCTGCAGACCGAAGAGCACTCTGTTGAAGCCTTTGTTCCGTTCATTCAGTATTATAACAGAAATGCTGAGATCATTTCCGTTATAATGCTGAAACAACCACCCAAACACACCCAACACA
>CAZEWB010000649.1:0-1568 GCA_964515655.1 uncultured Bacteroidales bacterium | reverse complement strand
ATCATTTCCGTTCTTGTTCCCCACATGCCGATGTCGGATATGCAAAAACTCTCAGATGACTTTGCAAACGCATTGTACCAGGCCATGAAAGAACAGGGTCTTAAATGGGGAAAAGATGTTGTACTTCTTGTCTCTAATGATGCCGTTCATTACGGTGATGAGGACTGGGGTGATAAGAACTACGCTCCCAATGGTTGTGACAGCGCCGGGTATAATACTACAACTGCATACGAGAAAAAAATAATTGACGAATGTTTTCAGCGTCCCACGCCCGCAGGAGCCGAAATATTTTTTGCTTACACCGTTCAGGATAACGACTGGCACGAATACAAGTGGACATGGTGCGGAAGATACAGCGTGCCATTCGGACTTCTTACAGCATTTAAACTTCAGCTTTTAACCGGAAGAAAAATTCTAACACCTGTAATAAGCAAATACGCCACAAGCATCGACCATACACCTCTGAAAGTTGATGACATAAAAATGGGAGCAACAGCGCCGGCAAACCTGCATCATTGGGTGGGATACTTTGCATCTGGGTACAAATGAAAAATGATTAATTCTTAACTCCTAATGATTAAGGAAGCTTTCGTTAATCATTAAATATTTTGGTTCTTTATGAAGTATGTTGGTAAATGAAAAAATGTTCAATGTCAAACAAACAACGAACAATGTGCAAGTACAATTTTCGTACGGGATTCTGTTTTAAATTGCTCATTGAAAATTGAACATTTGAAATTGTTCATTAAATCGATTACAATTTTATTGTGAAACCAGTATAAGTGCACCCACAGCTTCCATCGTCCATGCAAGAGTTACATGCAGAACTGTGCCGGGCAAAACAGATCTTGTATAAATTGCAAGATATCCCAGAATATATGCTCCGAAAAAACTGCTGATTGTTTCGGCCATTGGTTTTCCATAGTGAATGAACATATACAATGTGGCCATGGGAAGCAGGACATTATTACCGAAATACCTGATAAGTCCAAGAACAAGAACTCCTCTGAAGATAAGTTCTATCACATAAAAATCCAGTGCATATGCTGCTTCGAAAGAGAGCATCTGCAATTGTGGAAAGAGTCCCGTTCCTGCTGTCTTTTTGATCTGGAATACCGGGTACTCGCTGCCGAAGTCACCCATCTGCGATCCGGCAAATACTATTAGTACAACTACTATAAGTAAAGGGTAAATAATTTTCCACCACCGGAGATCGGTGCATACCCACATGAATTTCCCTGTATCTGAAAAATATTTTTTCCAGAATAAGGCAAATGCAAATAAAAAGATAAGAAAAGGCGTTCCGTTATTAAGTATTCTCCTAACCCAGTAAAAGTATTCGCTTTCACGGAAGACTGAAAAAGTGTAATATGGCGACCATGAAGAAGAAAATGCGAACAATGCGATAAAGAGTAACGATATCCATATTCCTTTAAGTTGAATTTTCTGCTTTTCTGTTTTCATTACTAACAGAAGTGGGATAAAAAATGAAAAGGTATAACAGAAAAACAGAAATAAAGTATTCTGAAAAACAGTAAGTTCGAGTGACTTCTTCCATGAATCGAAAT
>CAZEWB010000648.1:0-2917 GCA_964515655.1 uncultured Bacteroidales bacterium | reverse complement strand
AAAAATATTCTCCAGTTATTTTCATTCAAAACAGGATTCGATAACAGACTTGGATATCCCATTGAGCATATTGTGAGCGAAAGCGCCGATTATGTAAATGGTCCTGACTATTCCACATCTGTCGGCCTTATGCTGCTTGCAGATGATTATGGAAAATATGACGAAGAACCCGAACCTGTTGCAGAGGCAATTCCTGAAAATGTTCAGGAAGCAGAAGAGGAAAAAGAGGAAGAAGAAGAGAATATTCCCAGAAGAAGAATGGAGCATAGCGGAGGCCTTATCAACGCTCTCCGGTATAAACTCACAAAACTTATTGTAGACAAGGATTCTGAAATCAAATAAAAATCGAAATACTATGGAAAACGAAGAATTGTTACCATTCTCACTCGAAAAGTCCATTCCTTCTATCATTAAAGTGATAGGAATTGGCGGAGGCGGCAGTAATGCCGTGAATTATATGTATTCAAACGGAATACATGATGTTGAATTTGTAGTCTGTAACACCGATGTTCAGGCCCTTGCAAAAAGCCCTGTCCCGGTCAAGATACAACTCGGAGCAACACTTACCGAGGGTCTTGGTGCGGGAAATGAGCCTGAGCAAGGGAAACAGGCTGCTATTGAAAGTCTCGAAGAGATAAACAGGGTATTGGCGCTGAATACTAAAATGGTGTTTATCACCCTGGGACTCGGAGGCGGTACCGGTACAGGCGCAGCTCCTGTTGTTGCACAGGCTGCAAGGGAATTGGACCTGCTAACAGTTGGAATTGTTACAATCCCTTTCAGGTACGAAGGCAAAAAGCGTCTCGAACAGGCTCTTATCGGTCTTGAACAAATGAAGCAGTATGTTGATGCCCTTCTTGTAATAGACAATGAGAAAATCCGTGAAATATACGGAGACCTACCGGTAAGCGAGGCATTCGCAAAGGCTGATGATGTCCTTAATATTGCAGCCAAAGGAATTGCTGAAATAATAACTGTTCCGGGACATATAAACGTCGACTTTGCTGATGTTAAAACAGTAATGTCCCGCAGCGGTGTTGCACTGATGGGCATGGGAACGGCGAAAGGCGAACAGAGGGCAATTAACGCAGTAAAGGAAGCTCTTACATCACCTTTGCTCAATAATAACGACATTAAAGGCGCCCGTAATCTGTTGCTTAATATCGGTTCGGGTCAGCAGAAAGAAGCAACAATGGATGAGGTTGCACAGATCATTGATTATGTACAGGAAGCCGCCGGCCAGAATGCAGATGTTATTTTCGGAATACGCAGCGACGTAAGGGAAGATGACTCACTCACAGTTACCCTTATTGCTACAGGCTTTAACGAAAGGCATATCCCGGAAATGCAGTATTTCCAGAAGCAGAGAAAACAAAATAATGAAGAAAAAAAGCCTGTCGTAATACCACTGATGGAAGAAGAACTGCCCAAAGTAGTCAGGGAACCGGACCTGTTCACTCAGACAACGACAACAGATACCGAAAGAATTATTACTGATACAACTGACGCACAGAAAATTGATGAAATGCATAACGTCCCGGCATACCGCAGAGCAAAATCGCAGGGCACAGCAAGTACTCCAAACGATTCGAGCGTATCAAAATATACTGTTTCGGGAAAAGGTAAAGACATGAACATCAGGGATAATAATCCCTATCTGAACGACAACCTGGACTAATAACTCATGTTACGTAAATAAATTCTTGTGTGAAAAAAGCCCCAAATTCCAAGTCCAAAGCCCCAAATTCCAAGTACCAAATTCCAAGGGAGCCGTCCCTTGGGGCTTGGATCTTGGGACTTGGGTCTTGGGGGCTTATTCACTGTCTTTTTGCGTAACATCAGTAATAAGAAGCGTAGTCCAGAATTTTCCTTATACAGTCCGCTGATGGCTCTTCGCCGTCCATACTTGCTATTTCTCCACCTGTTGTAATGTCATCAAAGGTATAAAGTTCGTCGTGGTTTTCAGGTGTATCAAGTATGTAAAAGATTGTGTAATTATTCTTCATAGGCAACATTAATTTTTAGTATAACGGCAGTATTTTCAAATTAGTATAAGATGTGATAAATTTTTCCTTCTATTTGACCTTATTGTATACCAGCTTTGCAGAAAAAGAATCAACGATTAGTTTGTCGGCAGTAAGTTCAACTATTGTAAGCAGAACAGCGCCTTTGCGTTTCAGTTCTTTATCAGTTATAGTGTAAGTATTGTCCAGAGTCAGAATTTCGTCCCCTTCGGATAACTGGTTCTCTTCATGGAAAGTACCATCTTTTTTAAATTCAAGCGACCAATGGTACATGACTTTATTGTTAATAGTAACGTCACCGATTGTCATTTGGGTTTCAACATATTCCCATTTTCCGATAATGGCTTCTGTATAATTAACTTCTGGTGTAGTTACTGTTTGTGTATCAACTGTCTGTACTATCGAATCTACCTGTTGCTGTACTGTTGATACAGGATTTCCGCAGGAAATCAGTAATGTAATAATTGCAAATGCAGAAAAGTAAAACATTGCTTTCATATAATTGGCTTTAAAGTTATCCCCAAATCTAATAATTTTTCTTCTGATTCCCAATTTCTGCTTTGGATTTCGGATTTCGTGCTTCGGTCTTCCTACACCTATGGCGCAAGCAGCCCATGCAATTCCTCATTCCCATTCTGTTTCTCATTCTGTCTTCCCGCACCTTTTACCACAAAATCACACAAAGTTCATTTTACAAAGTAACACTGATTCTCTAAACCCCCAACCCATTTTCAAATTGCATAATCTTCAAATTTTCAAATCAATACTTTTAAAGTTGTAATAGGGATAAGTTAGACTTCCGTCCCCTTTATTTTACGTAATTTCTTCCAAGCTATTCTCCATTTTAAAAATTTACTTTATATTCACACCAAAAACCAAACACACCCAACACA
>CAZEWB010000647.1:0-2919 GCA_964515655.1 uncultured Bacteroidales bacterium | reverse complement strand
TGTGTTGGGTGTGTTTGGTGGGTGTTTGCCTAATAGGTCTGGGAGATGCGGAACCAAAGGTCCGCTTCAATATAGCATACAGGGTAAACAAAACCGTTGAATTCCGCAACCGTATTGAATGGGCGCTGTACAAGCAGGGAAGCATCCGCCACGAAGGATTCCTGTTGTATCACGATATTATTTATAAGCCTCTAAGCATTCCCTTTACTTTCTCTGCCCGTTATGCGATTTTTGATACCGATTCATGGGAAAGCCGTTTATATGCTTATGAAAACGACATCCTGTATTCTTTTTCAATTCCGGCATATTACGATAAAGGCTCACGGATTTATTTCAACGTAAAGTACACTGTTTCGAATCATATAGACCTCTGGTTCCGCATCTCCCAGACCTATTATGCAAACATGACAAGCCAGAGTTCCGGTCTTGATGAAATACAGGGAAAAACAAAAACCGAAGCAAAAGTGCAGCTCCGGTTCAAGTTTTAAACTTATCAATAAAAAAACCGAAGCTAAAATGTAGCTCCGGTTTTTTCTCGTGAAATATTTTTCTAGAATTTACCAGGCAGTATCCTGAGATTTGTAGCCGGGTTAATGCACAGAACAGGTATCTTCAACCCGAACTTATTTGCCTTCAGAATGAATTCTTTAAACTGATACGACATAATAAAAATAAGGTCTGCCTGAATCTCCTGGGCAAATTCATAAATGGCGTCATTAAATTTCTGATCCCTTTTGGCTGTCCTTATACCATAAATGATACCCTTGCTTTCCATTACATTTTTGTAAAAGAACATCTGTTTACGCATATTCTCTGTCCTGAACTTGTTCGTAAAGAAGGGTTTAATAAGGTTAATATTACATTTGAAGAAATACGACAAAAAAGCCACCCAGTTAAGCTGAATACGGCTCTTATCATCATTATCAACAGGCACTACAATATCAATAATCCTGTCGTTGATCGGAGCCATCTGGATAAGAAGAAAAGGAATATTTGAGCCGGTAATGACCTTGAATGCACGTTTCGGCTTATGAAGACCCATAATGATGATCATTGCATTCATTTCAATTGATGCTGCCTTCATTCCTTTAAAAAGGTCACCTGCTTTTACATGGGTATGAAATTGAGTACTGAACTGAGCCTCCATTTTTTCAGCAAACTGCCTGATCCTTCTTTGCGCATCGGGTATTTCAACCGGCTTTCGCACGATATGCGACAATACAATTCCATGACCCGTTGTTCTCGCAAAAATCAAAGCATGCTTAATGGCATCTACAGATAAATCCGAGAAGTCCACAGGAACCATTATGGGTTTTACAGGAAGGTCCATCTTTTAATCAAATTAAATTTTCAATTAGACGCAAAAATTAATCATTTGTTGTTAATCCACCAAAAAAAAAGCAAATAAAGTAAAAAAAACCGACATTCATCTATTTTTTTTAGAATGTTAGTCCTTTTTTTCCAGCCGTTTGACGGTATCATAATATAACGGTGTTGCAATAAACCACGAAGAATATGTCCCAACAGTGATCCCCACCATAAGAGCAAAGATAAATCCCCTAATTACATCTCCCCCGAAAATGAATATGGCAACTAAAACAACTATTGTTGTCAAAGAGGTATTCATTGTACGTGTTACAGTGCTGTTTAACGCTCCGTTAACAAGTTCTTTTTTATCCCTGCGTTTATAAAGGAAATTATATTCCCTTATCCTGTCGAAAATGATAACGGTATCATTGATTGAATACCCTATAACAGTAAGTATGGCAGCTATAAATGCCTGATCTACTTCCATAGGGAAAGGCATAACATTGTAAAACAGTGAAAACATACCAATGACAATGATAGCATCATGGGCCAGAGCGATAGTGCCCCCGAGGCTGAACCTCCAGTTTTTAAAACGGATAAGAATGTAAATAAAGATACCGATCAAAGAGAAAAATACTGCCCACATAGCGGCAATGGTGATATCACGGGCAACTGTAGGACCTACCTTTTGTGAACTCTGCAGATTAACACTATTAAACTCATCCTTTGTTGTTCCCTGTTTCACAAAGGGCAAAAGTCCTTTATAGATATGAGTTTCGAGAATACTGTCAACATTAAGTGCCGGGTCAAGGTTGTCGATCAAAAACTTTGTAGTGATCTTTACCTTATTATCTGAGCCAAAGGTTTTAACTTCAGGGAACTGGCCTCCCAGTTCAGGTGAAAGGGATTTCTGAACATCCCCCACCTTAACCGACCGGTCGAAACTTACAACATATGTATGACCTCCTGTAAAATCAACACCCATATTTAATCCCCTGATTGCAAGAGAAGAAAGACTTGCTATGATCATAATTCCGGAAATTACATAAGCGAATTTTCTGGCTTTGATAAAATCAAATTTTGGATTAATAAGGAAGTTGCGTGTAAGTTTGTTATCATAAGAAATGTTCTTATTCCTTTTCAGCAGAAATTCAAAAACAATGCGGGTAATGAATATACCTGAAAACATAGAAGTAAGAATACCTATGCAAAGCGTGGTGGCAAATCCCTGAACAGGTCCGGATCCGAAAATAAACAGAATGATACCTGTAAGAAGAGTTGTAAGGTTACCGTCGACAATGGCAGAAAGAGCGTGCTTAAACCCGTCAGCCACAGCAAGTTTAACTCCCTTACCAGCTCTAAGTTCCTCGCGGATACGCTCGTAGATAATTACGTTTGCATCAACCGCCATACCAAGGGTCAGGACAAGTCCGGCAATACCAGGGAGAGTCAGAACTGCACCAAGTGAAGCCAGAACACCGATAATGAAAAGAATGTTACATATCAGGGCAACATTTGCTATCAAACCGGCTTTATTATAATACAATATCATGTACAATAACACTATTACAAAGGCAATTATAAATGAAAGAAGGCCTGAATTAATTGCCT
>CAZEWB010000646.1:1965-2920 GCA_964515655.1 uncultured Bacteroidales bacterium | reverse complement strand
ATAAGAGTCCTTAACAACTTATATAACATGATGGCCGAGTACCAGATGGATACAACGCTGATGGCCGAGATCATTAACCTGGCAAATTCAGTCGAGGAAAAATTCTCGGTATTCCGTGTGAACTATGACGGTAAGGAGATCACAGATAATGAAGTAGAGGAGATATTAAGGAATTCGGCCGATAACAAAGAACTGGAAAATGTATGGAGCGAATGTAAAAAGATAGGCCCTGCGGTAGCCGAAGATATCAGAAAACTTGCAAAGCTAAGGAACAAGGTTGCAAAAGATCTTGGTTACGAAAATTTTCACACAATGAGTCTGATACTAAGCGATCAGGATCCTAAGGATGTTGAAAAGATCTTTAATGAACTCGACAGCCTTATCACACCGGCTTATGTAAAGCTCAAAGGAGAAATCGATGCATTTCTTTCGAAAAAATATAAATTGCCAGTTGACAAGCTTATGCCATGGCATTACCAGAATCGCTTTTTCCAGGAAGCACCCGCAATTTACAGCGTGGATCTTGATAAATATTATGCCGGTAAAGATCTTGTTGTATTAACCGGTGATTATTTCAAAGGAATAGGAATGGACATTTCGGGTCTGGTAAAAAAGAGCGATCTTTTCGAAAGGGAAGGGAAGAACCAGCACGCATTCTGCACACATATCGACATGCAGGGCGATGTAAGGGTTTTGTGCAACGTAAAATCCAATTCATACTGGATGAACACTATTTTACATGAATACGGACATGCTGTTTACGATCAGAACATTGATTCAATTTACCGGTTGTTCTCCGCGAACCGGCCCATACTTTTACCACAGAAGCTATTGCTATGCTGTTCGGGCGTATGTCCTCCAATGCAAAGTGGTTAAGCGATATGACAGGAGTTCCCGATGAAGAGGCAAGAAAAATTTCCGAAGAAGCAAACCAACACCAAACACACCCAACACA
>CAZEWB010000646.1:0-1955 GCA_964515655.1 uncultured Bacteroidales bacterium | reverse complement strand
GAAGAAGCAAGCAAAACCTTACGTCTCGAACAGCTTGTTTTCAGCCGCTGGGCGCAGGTAATGTACAGGTTCGAGAAAGCGTTGTATGCCGATCCCGATCAGGACCTCAACGCCTTGTGGTGGAGTCTTGTTGAAAAATACCAGATGATGAAAAAACCCGGAGGCCGCGATATGCCCGACTGGGCCACAAAGATTCATATTGCAACTTATCCCTGTTATTATCATAACTATCAGCTCGGCGAACTTCTTGCCAGCCAGCTGCACTATTACATTGTCAACAACTATTGTAGCGACAAGGATTATAAATACCAGAGCTATTTTAAGAATACCAAAATCGGTGATTACCTGAAAGAAAAAGTATTTAAACCCGGAAGCAGGTATTACTGGAACGATATGATAAAAAGGGCCACAGGGGAAGAACTCACTGCAAAGTATTACGCACAGCAGTTTTTGTAGAAACAGGAACGGAACAGATTATCGGTATTATTTCACCAGATGCTGAATCCAGAATACTACTTTATTGGTTCTTTGTCTAAATGAATGGTAATAAAATTGTAATCGTTTTAATGAACAATGCCAAATGATCAATTTTCAATGATTATATGTTTATACACTTCGAATTACGAAAAAGATCATACGAAATACGAATCTCTAAATACGAAAACAGTAGTACCTATTCGTAATTCGTATATTCGTAGAAAATTCGTAATTCGATGATATGAGAACTATTGAACATTTTTTTACATTTACCCACACAATTTAAGAACTACATTATTGAATAACAAGTTTTTCGCAATATGTTTTGTTTACCGAAGAACCCCGGAGGATATAATACCCTTTAGGAAAAGCAGACAAATCTATTTCTGCGGAATTTGATGATACCACACCGCGTTTATAAACTGTGTTACCGACAAGGTCTGTGATCTCAATTTCCTGAAATTCGGACGTACAGAAAACTGTAAAACGTCCATTAACAGGATTTGGATAAATATTGACATTTAGCTGTTCGGGATAAATTTCTTCAGCAGAAACAGGAAAACGAAAAAGTTTATTTTTTTCAATTTAAACTTACATAAATTGCAGAACCGGTTTTAAAAGATATTGGTTTACCGGAGTAAAGATACGAATTTATTGTAACTATTCGGATGTAAAGTTGATGGGTTGAGCAACTGGTTTGGTAAATG
Source organism: uncultured Bacteroidales bacterium (assembly GCA_964515655.1). GTDB lineage: Bacteria > Bacteroidota > Bacteroidia > Bacteroidales > GWA2-32-17. Next base: position 771 of record CAZEWB010000646.1, on the reverse strand, counting down.
GTCTGTAGTTTTTGGTTATGGCTGCCGGTTTGGTCAGAGGTTTTTTTTAGACCAACGACCATTTACTATAAACCAAACCAGCCGCTCAACCTTTCAACCTAAAACCAGATTGAGTTTGATACAACTATGAGGAGCAAAAATTTCCAGACTACCCGAACAGTAACAATTTATTTTATATAATGTATTAAAAAGATTAAGCCTGTATAAGAAAAAATCAGTATCTTGCGGGTTATAATAACCCTTAATTATTATGAAGAACTTAACTCTTACCTTATTGTTTCTTACTGTTGCCGTCTTTGCCTATTCGCAGAATCAGCGCTGGGACGATCAGTTCGTGCCGGGGAACTCGGTAAATAATACGGTTTATTGTGTAAAGATTGATGCCTCCGACGATGTATACGTTTCAGGTACTTTTACTACTGCCGGCGGCAGTCCTGCCAATTATGTGGCAAAATGGGACGGTTCCGCATGGTCGGCCCTGGGTACAGGTTTCGACGGACCGGTATATGCAATTGATTTCTGGGGCAATAATCTGATTGCCGGCGGGCTGTTTACTCAGGCCGGGGGAACTGCTGCATCAAATCTTGCAATATGGAACGGTACTTCGTGGGCAGCTGCGGGAACGGGGACAAATGGAATTGTTAGGGCCATAAAATTTTACGATCCCTATGTTTACATAGGCGGCGAGTTCACTCTTGCCAACGGTGTAACAGTAAGTAACATTTTCAGGACAAATGTTACCGTATGGGAAAATATTAACGGCGGGGTCAA
>CAZEWB010000645.1:642-2922 GCA_964515655.1 uncultured Bacteroidales bacterium | reverse complement strand
TGTGTTGGGTGTGTTTGGGTGTTATTTTCTCAGGATAAAACAGAAAAAACAATAGGAGTAGCTAAAATCAAGGCAAATGTTAAATGCGGTAATTGCAAATCACAGATTGAAAAAAACATAGCTTTCGAAAAAGGCGTAAAAAGCGTTGTGGCAGATGTTGAAGCCAAAACTGTAACAATTGAGTATATTAAAGAAAAAAATTCTTCCGAAAAATTACTTGAAGCGTTGAAAAAATTAGGGTATAAAGATGCTGAATTAATAACTACTTCTGCAAAAACAAATGCAGGGTATAAATGCTGTCCAAAGCCATGTGATAAGTCTAAAAAATCATGTAAAGATACAGTTAAATGAATATTCGAATTATTGGCTCTTTATACTTTTAAGATTGATTTTGATTATTTGCTTTTTTCCAAGTATTCTATTCTCTTGGTTAACTGCTCAATAGTTTTCTGCTGATCTATATTTTTTGCATTAAGTTCCTGGACTGCTTTTACCAGAGGAACGACAAACTGTGAATATGCAACACTGTAATTTTCATTTTCATTTTCCGGCACAATCACTCCGTCAAATGTAAAACCGCATTCTTTGGCTGCTTTTTCAACTTCCTGGGCTATGAAACCGGTATGAACAATGTTTGATGATTTTGAATAGTCTGTATTTTTCATATGCTGGCTGCGGATATTGTCCGGCATATTTTTCATTAAAAACTCATCAAATTCTTTTGTATTGAAATTATAAATAACAGGGCGGAGTTTTGTGATAAAATCCAAACCTTTTACTTCTTCTTTGACATTTGATTTAAACCTGCCGTCACTTGGCCATGAATATGCCACTTGGCCTTCAATTACTGTTACTGAAGTATTGCCTATGCGGACTTTATCATTTGCATCAACAATTGCGCCATAACCTAATGCTGTTGCATTGGAATATGTTGCAGCATTTGCATCCGCACTGTTGCCGATAAAAGTGTTCTGATAGCCGGTGGTATTGGTAATACCGGCATTTTTGCCCACGGCAGTATTATTGTATCCTGTTGTGTTATTGTACATAGCAAAGCTTCCTAGGGCAGTATTCTGAATACCTTCGCTTGTACTGGTCGGCTGATTTTTATACAAGGCTTCATTGCCGACAGCAACATTGTCTGCATACCAGTTGTTAGTCCCATTGGTGAAGCTTTGGGAAAACAAAGCACTGTCTCCGACAGCAACATTATTGTTCCCTGTATAGTTATGATAAAGAGCCATATAACCATTGGCGGTATTGTTATTTCCGATTGAGTTATAAGCAAGGGCATCATAACCTGAAGCGGTGTTATAGCTTCCGGTAGTATTGCCATTTAAAGTGAAGCCGCCTGATCCGGCATTATATTGTCCTGTAGAGTTCATTTCAAGCGACCTGTAGCCGCAGGCTGTATTAGCCCATCCGGTGGTATTGGCCCAGAGTGCACGCCAGCCTATGGCTGTATTATATCTCCCTGTTGTATTTGCATACATAGATTGAGTGCCGACAGATGCATTGCAAAATCCTGTGGTATTGGTATAAAGGGACATTATTCCGACAGCGGTATTGCCGCTTGATGTGGTATTTAAATACATAGCCTGGTATCCTACAGCAGTATTAAGAGCACCTGTTGTATTGGTAAATAAAGCTAATCCTCCGACGGCAGTATTTCGGTATCCTGTTGCTGTAGAAGTAGGCTGGTTTGAATAAAGGGTTTTGTAGCCTACTGCAACATTGCCACAACTCCATGTACTGGCACCATTGAAAGATTGGGTATATAATGCTCCTGTTCCTACAGCAGTATTCTGTGATGCTGTGGTGTTTGATGCGAGAGCGCTGTCGCCGAAAGCAGAATTTTCTGCTCCCATTGTATTTGCATAGAGGGCATAAAAGCCGTTTGCAGTATTCTGTGAGCCTGTAGTGTTTGAATAGAGTGACTTATGCCCGCCGGCAGTATTGCTGTTTCCTGAAGTATTTGAAAAAAGCACCTGGTAGCCGAGGCCTGTATTAAGATTTCCATCCTGCTCTATTAATCCTGCCTGCTGGTTGTTAACCCTGAACTGCAGGTTCTGGGCGTCCGTTGTTCCGAGGAAATTTGTCCCGTAAACAGTATTGCTGTTGCCTGTTATCAGCCATGCGGCAATATTTGTTGTTAAAGTGCCGCCTCCGTCTGTTATATATGCAGTACCATCAGGATTGAACTGGAAATCTATATTGTAGCTGTCAGGGCCTGTAACACCGGTAGCGCCTGTTGCACCTGTAACACCTGAAGCTCCGCCA
>CAZEWB010000645.1:0-632 GCA_964515655.1 uncultured Bacteroidales bacterium | reverse complement strand
CATAATGATTTCCACTGGGCAGGTGTTGCAAATGGATCATACAAATTGAAACACCTTTCTGTTGTATTATATATCAGCAATGAATTTACCGGACTTGATATCAAATCCCTGTCTGCCTGTGTCATCCTTGGCACTAAAATTCCTTTATCTGCCGAAGAAACATCAAGGACGGCTTTAGGATCCGGCATGTTGCCGTTATCGTTGATGGCAACATTATACTGTGCAACGGATAATAACGGCATTATCATATATGCAGCAGTTATACAAAGCAAAACCTTGCCTCTGAAATCCTTAAGTAAAGACAATACATTTTTCATATTAATTAATATAAATTATTATTAAAATCTATTTTAAAAGAGTGACCCTGCCGTTGTGTTTGGTAACATTTCCCTGCAGGTCAGTCAGTTCAACCAGCCATGTATAAACCCCAGTCTGTGCAATTTTACTTCCTCCGTTTACTTTTCCGTCCCATCCTTTGTTAATATCGTTTGTTTCAAAAATCTTCTGTCCCCATCTGTCGAAAATGTACATTTTAAATCCGTATTGTTCAAGGGTAGAATATTTTGCATAGAAAAGGTCGTTCAATCCGTCACCGTTTGGGGTGAAAGCATCGGGCATATAAAAGCTTTCAG
>CAZEWB010000644.1:0-2935 GCA_964515655.1 uncultured Bacteroidales bacterium | reverse complement strand
AAAGTCCAAGGGAGCCATCCCTTTAGGCTTGGATCTTGGGGCTTGGATCTTGGGACTTATTCCCTGTTTTTATGCGCAGCATCAGTTACTTAAAAAATTTCCGGTGATGCTCAATAACCTGATCCAACTGTTCAACACCAAGTTTTTTGGCAATTATCTTTTTGTCTTTGTCAAGGATAAATATCTGCGGGGTCGTGCTTACATCGTAGTATTTACGGAAGTTACTGAATCCATACGGGTCCCACACATTTATCCAGTCGAAGCCGTATTTGTCGATGAATTCTTTCCATTCTTTTTCGTCAACCTGGGTATATACTGCAAAGACCTCAATTTTTTTACCCCTGACAGTGTTATACCATTCCCATAATTTTGGAATTGCCTTTTTACAGTGACCGCAACTGGGTTCATAGAATACAAGTATTGTGTAATCGGCTTTTGTCTGGTGAAGCGTAACGATCTTCTTGTCCATCGTCTCCATGCGTAAGTCGGGAGCAATATTGCCGATAAGGGTCGGCTTTATCTTATCAACACGGTCTCGTATCTTTGCGGTTAATGTAGAATCCGTCCACCATGCATCTCCGGTAAGATAATAGCGCTCGGCAAGGTTTACGAAGATCCGGTCCATTCCCATTATATTTGATATTTCGAAGTAATTGGTCAGATAAACGGTCATGAACCTGAATACATCTTTATGTGCTTTTGATGCGTCGCAGAGTTTAAACGCTTCCTTGGTAAGGGAGTCGGGATCCATTAAAACGATCTTCGAGAAGAATTCTTTTAAACGTGCTTCGAGAAGAGGCGTACGGAGTATGCTGTCGTCGGCAAGAATAAAATGATCGAAATAATGATCCTTATTATATACGTATTTATAAAGTCGTTCAAGACTGTCTTTTTTCACTGTCCCTTCGGGGAGTTTGATTTCAGGAACATCAACCGGAGTCATGGCATAAGATACAGCGCCAAGCATGCTGGTCTTATTTGATTCATATGTCGTTTTAAGCAGTTCCATGCGTTCCTCATCCAGTTTTTCGAATTCCTTCTGAATGATCTTTAATGAATCGTTGCCTTCTTTTAAGTTTTTCGCCTGTTCGGAAAGCTTCATTGCCTGATCCTGCAAGTGTACCCATCTGTTCTGGAACTCATAAAAGCGTTTATTGAGTTCCGAGGCAGTGACTTTCATGGATTTAAGGAAATCGGTTGTGTCTGTTTCAAGAGTGAATTCCTGATTGTCCTTATCAAGCAAAAATTCAAAATACACATTTCGTTTCGAAGGGATCAAAATAACATAGATACCACCGTCAAGAATTTTATCGCCTTTAAACAATCCAAAACCGTTCTTGTCTAACAGCGTAGTGTCGTCAGCAAATATCTTATCTGAAAACCGGTGCCCTAATAAAAGGGAATCGCCCGGATTCAACCCTTTTACCTTTATTTTGATCTTATAGCTCTGCCCGTCCAGAATAAAGGGTAAGGTCAACAGGGCCAAAAAGAATATCAGCTTCATAATATTTTTTTTCAAATGTAGGCAATGCCTTATGAATTGCAAAAGCAAAAATGATACAATTTTAAGCCGGTTAAAATAAATTAACGCTTGAGGCATTGTCTTTGTCTTAATCCTAATCCTAATCCTAATCAGAACCGATTAAACTACTTCATCTCCACCAGCCTGTAAATCTTTTGTTTCATTTTACAAGGATTTTTATGTTAGATTTTTGAAAATTGCTAATTAGTAAATAAATTCCCTTGGGAAACATATTCAGGGCAATTTCATTTTGACCTGCTTTAAAATTAAAGATGTTATATATTCTACCCATTTGATCAACAAGATAAAATGTTTCATCCTTTTTTAGAATTACAGTTAAAATATCTGGTTCGCTATAATAATATAGAATATCAGGTAAATTTATTAATTCATTAATATGCAATGTATAATCACAATTGTAATGGTAGTTATAATAATAGTTTTCAAACCAATAGGCAATATAGTGAATAGAAGTGTCAAAATAACACCTTAATTTATCTGGAGTAATAAGAGGGTAAAATCCAACATCTACAATATTAATGAAATTATCAATAGTAGAACCGGCTTTTTCGATATATATATCACCTGACTCAAATGGGATACTATCTGTTAAATAATTATTATGAAGATAATGTATTTGATATTCTTTTAGCAATAAACCATTGGAATTTATTATTCTAATAGTATCTATTATACATGATAATTCCATAATTATTATAGAATCGTTTAGCTCTTGTATTTTAAGTTTACGAGTAAGCGAAATTGTATCATGAATCTGTGCTTTATAATTAAACAACTCGAAAAAATCATTATTAATATACCAATAAACTATGCTGTCCTGATAACATGTAATTATTGTATCAATATCTGACACAATAAAATCACATTGCTTGCTATCTATGATAGTATCTTTTACGTGTTCATATATTCTAACATTATAAAAAGGATTTCCTAAATTTTCATCAGGTAAACTATAATACCATTTTGCTCCTATTGGAGTCCAGACGACCTGTGCAATAGTGTTATTCGGATTTGTACATGATATTAATAAAAAAACTATTATATTTATTAAATTACTAAATGTTTTCATATTATTGCCGTTTTGCATGTTATTGAATATGCTGTGTCCGTGCGTAGCATATTGATTACAACTGTTCAATCTTTTTAGATACAAAGATAAAACTTTTTTCCGAAAAAGCAAATATTTGTTAAAATATATTATACTTGGTTACAAGTTGTTATACATGAAACGGTGTAAATTGTAGCATTTTTGTCAATGGGTTATGGTTTGGGCGGCTGGTTTGGTTGAAAGACAATGGTCTGTTGTCAATCCCTATAAACAATAACCCATTAACCAGACCAGCTGCTCAACCTTTTAACCTATAACCTGATTTATCCAATTGATGCGGAAAT
>CAZEWB010000643.1:0-2940 GCA_964515655.1 uncultured Bacteroidales bacterium | reverse complement strand
TAGTTTTTTTCAATGGTGAAAACCTGCGTGAAACTTAAATTATTAACAGGTGATATTTGAAAACTTTGGAAGAAAAAACTAATTACGGCGGGAAGATTTCAGAAATATTTTTTTGTTATAATAAGAAAAAAAACAACAGCCCTGTAAGCCGGATCCTGTACCTGTTGGCTCCTATCATTTATCTGCTGCTGATGTCGCCATCAGCCTCTATCGGCCTACCCCCTGGCAGAAGCGAGCAGCTCTTTTGTCCGCCATAGGCGGACAAAACCAGTATATTTGGCCTTTCATCCCATAAGGTTTACCCATGTTTACAGTCGCCTGTAAGCATCGTGAGCTCTTACCTCACGTTTTCACCCTTGACACGCATAGCGTGACGGTTGTTTTCTGCGGCACTGTCTGTTACCCCGGTTTCCCGAAATACCTTCCCGTTAGGAAGTATGGTGCTCTGTGATGTCCGGACTTTCCTCTGCCCCCGGATAAACGGAAAGCAGCGATAGAACAGGCTGTTGTTTTTTATAAAAACTCTGCAAATATACAAAAATCAGGTGAAACAGGCAAATTTAACTTCTGATGACAAATAGGATATTCAGACCGGAATTAAACTTAAATATATCGTATCTTAACTTCAGTGGCTCCCACGCCATATTTCTGCATGGAAGCATCCATATATTCCACATTCGGGTATTCACCAAGGATTTTCCGCACCTCTCCCCTTAAAGTGCCGTTGCCTACGCCGTGGATCAAAACCACTTTAGCCAGGCGGTTCTCAAAAGCACTTTCCATGCATCTTTTCAGGTAATCCAGCTGAATATTTATCATTTCGGAGTTTGTCATTTTTGAATAATCTTCAATAAGTTTCCATATATGCATGTCAACTTCAGCGGTCTTTTCGTCAATAAGGTGTTTTTTTATGAATGACATGTCCGTTTCTTTTTTCTCATCGATGTTTTGAATTATAGAATTGACTTTCCCTTTGGAATAAGGATTTTCAGGAGGCTCTTCATTAAAAACAAATGTCTGTTCTGCAGTTTCATCAATTGTTACAAGCAGGGCTTTTTCAATCAGGAAAGGAGAGTCCTTATAGTTCGTCTCTTTCTGGAATTTTGACGGCTTTATGCTGAAATCCTGGCATACAGGTACAATTATCCGGTTCGTTTTATCCTGAAAATACATGATCTGCATGGTTCCCTCTGCCCAATTGTTAATTTCATTTCTTTCTGCAGTTCCTGCATGGAGCATGCTGCCGGCATCAATAATCCCGTATGCTGTTCCAGTATAACCGTTATCTGATGGGCTTTTAAGGAACAGGTTGTATAAAACATCCTTGTCAGTATAGTTTATAAGATAAATATTTACAGGGTCTATGGTCAGTATATTCTGGTTTTCGGGAACGAATGCAATGTAAATCCCTTTTGACAAAGAGTTTTTTGACATATGCAGGTGCAGGGGGATATTATTACCTTCATCCTGTTCCTTTGCATTTTCTTTTTTCTCCTCATTATTCTGAACGGATGGTTCTTTATAACTGGTATTGACAGGTTCATTATTTTTATTGTCTGACATATCCGGTATCAGGTCGCCTGAATGAACAGGTATTTCAAAGCCGTCATCAATTGAAACATAAACCAGTTCATTACTGATTATTTTACTGATAACGCCTCCGCCTTTTTCATTAAGGAATTTAACTTTGTCGCCTGTTTTGAATTTCATAGATAATAATTTTTGGAAAATGCAAAATTAAGCAAAAAAAGCAGTTTAATGATTTTCGTTTATTAGAGTTTATGCCAAAATTATACCGAATATCTTTTTATGTTACAATTGTATATAAATAATTTCTTTGTGAATCTCTGTGTAAACTCTGTGAACCTTTGTGAAATAGCTATTACACAAAGTCACTCAAAGAAGACACAGAGTTACACAAAGCAAACAAAGAACATGTAAATTAATAAAATACCTTATCCTGTATAAACTATAATTCAAAATTCTTTATTATTTTTACATCATTAAAAATAAAAGATTATGTCAGGACACAGTAAATGGGCAACGATAAAGCGCAAAAAAGGCGCACTGGATGCCAAAAGGTCAAAAATATTTTCAAAAATAATCAAAGAGATCACTATTGCTGTTAAAGAAGGCGGCAATACCGACCCTGATGCCAACCCGCGGTTGCGGCTTGCCATTTCAAATGCCAAAGGTGCCAACATGCCCAAGGATAATATTTCGAGAGCTATCAATAAAGCTTCGGATAAAAACAGCGCCAGCTTTTCCGAGGTAACTTACGAAGGTTACGGCTCTAATGGTGTCGCAATCATTGTTGAATGCACTACCGACAACACCCAGCGTACTATAAGCAACATACGCTCATACTTCACTAAGAGAGGCGGCAACCTTGGCACTAATGGCTCAGTGAGTTTCATGTTCGACACAAAAGGGATATTCTCCGTCCCGCAGGGCAAACTCAATGAAGAAGAATTTACAATGGAAGTCATTGACGCAGGGGCTGAAGATGTTGCCCTTGAAGACGGCTACTTTACAATAACTACAGCAAAGGAAAGTTTCGGGGCAATGATCAAGAAACTGGAAAAGATGAATATTGAACCCGAAACGGCAAAGCTCGAAAGAATACCGCAGAATACAGTTAAACTTGATGCGGAAGCCTCAAAGAAATTGCTCGACCTTATTGAAACATTCGAAGAAGACGATGACGTGCAGAACGTATACCACAATCTTGAGATCAGTGATGAACTGATGAATGAACTTGATTGAGGTACAGCGTAGTGAATATTTATCAATACGTAAGTCCGGTTATTATAGGCTATTAGTTAGGATATGAAAAGAAATTTGATTTTTATATTTTATTTCATTTTTATTCTTAATAGTTATGGACAGAATGAGTCAATAAAAAAATCATTTGACCGTAATTATTGGTCGCCAAGATAT
>CAZEWB010000642.1:0-2940 GCA_964515655.1 uncultured Bacteroidales bacterium | reverse complement strand
CATTGGAATATCTGGGTATTTGGGAGAAGATAAATAATCCGGCTTTTAATTACCCTGAATTCGGGGTAATTGAAAATGATTCCGGTGTTAATAGGTTTATTATGTCCGCAGGGCAATGGATTGAACGTACAGGAGCCATTGGATTGATAGTAAAAGCAGGTAGATATGGTGGATCTTATGCTCATAAAGATATTGCTTTTCATTTTGCCATGTGGTTAAGTCCTGAATTTCAAATTTATTTGATCAACGAATTTCAACGCCTGAAAGAAGGAGAAAACGACAGGTTAAAACTGGAATGGAATGTAAAGCGCCTGTTGAGTAAAACCAACTATCATATACAGACAGATGCTGTTCAGAAACATATTATACCTCAAAAAAATTACAATCAAGATAAAGAATGGTTAGTATATGCCGAAGAAGCCGACCTGCTAAATGTTGCTCTTTTTGGTTATACGGCAAAAGACTGGAGAGATGCAAATCCCGAACTGGCTCAAAAAAAGTTGAATATAAGAGATTCGGCAAGTATAAACCAATTAACTGTTCTTTCGAATATTGAAAGTATGAATGCTGTTATGATAAAACAAAGCATTTTGAAAGAAGAACGATTTTGTCAATTGAATGAGATTGCTAAATACCAATTGGCTGTTTTGGATACAAAGGAGCAAACAAAATCATTGAAAAATATTTCGAAAATTTTGTAAACTTGCAAAACAAATTAATATGAACAGAGAAGAACACGAACAGAATTATAATTTACTCAAATTTCAGCAAGGTCTGAAAGAGTATATTTTTATGACGCGTTCCGGGTATCGTCATTTTTTTGTTCTGGGCAAAGATTTAAAAGATGCTGAAGTAAATTTTATGCGTATTGATGAGATAAGGCGAAACGGGTTTACTTTAGAAGAACTTCCTATAAGATTGGAATATAACAAGGAACAATGCAAAGACTGGAGCATGGATAAGTTTTGGGAAAACAATGAAAACAAAGAGTCTGAGATTATCCCAACACATGTGCAGGCATCCCAAAATCCAGGATCTATTTCTCCACAAGTCAATACTAAACCATAGCATTGAACCAAAAGGCAGAATTAAATTAATAGAGAATGAAAGAAAAAGCTTCACTAAAAAGGTTGCAGTTGTCGCAGTTCAAACTCGACTCACTTCTTAACGTCACCCTTGCAATAAATCAGAACATGTCCACCGACAGGCTGCTGAAACTATATGAAAGGATAGTCCGTGAAGACCTGAACATCGGAAAAGTTATCCTTTATACTTATAACAACGGCTGGAAAATCATACTCACTTCGGGTGTCACCGAGGAAATATACGATAAGATCGTTCCCGACCGCGACCTTATACCTAATATCGAAATAACAAATCTTGTAAATACCGAGAACAAGAACCTTGCTCCTTTCGATGTTATTATTCCTGTCTTCCATAAAAATCTGCCTCTTGCTTATGTCCTTCTCGGAGATATTGACGAGGAGCGCGACGGGATAAGTCCTGTGATAAAACACCTGCATTTTTTCCAGACCCTTTCGAATATTATTATTGTTGCTACAGAAAATAAAAGACTGTATAAAGAGATCATACAGCAGGAAACTCTAAAGAAGGAAATGGAACTTGCCAGCCAGGTGCAGACCATGCTTATTCCAAGCCCAGATTCTCTGCCTCACACAGAACATATAGAATTTGCAGCCTTTTACCAGCCCCATTTTGATGTGGGCGGCGATTATTACGATGTATTCGAACTTGATGATCACAATTACGCTTTCTGTGTTGCTGATGTTTCGGGTAAAGGTATTTCCGCAGCGCTTATAATGTCCAACTTTCAGGCAAGTATACGCGCACTTTTCACTCTCGAAATGGATATTGCATCCCTTGTACACAGGCTCAACAAGATTGTTCTTCAGGCCACCGGCGGCGATAAGTTCATTACGCTTTTTGTTGCAAAATACAATACGCAAACGCGCGAATTGCAATATGTTAATGCAGGCCATGTTCAACCTGTTTTCTACGATGCTTCTTCCCGCAGTACTCAATTTCTTACCGGCGGTTGCCCCGGACTTGGCATGTTGCCTGAGATCCCTATGGTGAATGTTTTGAAAATATATGCTCCTTTACATTCAAGGCTTATCTGTTTTACAGATGGTCTTGAGGAAGCAGAAAATGAAAAGGGCGAAGAATTCGGTAAAACCGAAATTGAACTCTGCTTAAGAGTAGAACCCGATATCGATAAGGTCGTGTGGAGGATCATGCAACGGGTAAATGCATTCCGCGGACGCAAATCCTTATTCGATGACATCTCGCTTCTAGGCGTCAAGTTCTAGACCATATTTGTCATAATAAATCCCAAATACAAAGAACCAATTTCAAACAAGTCAATGACACCCGACGAAGACAAGCGGAGCGAAGTCTGAATCGTGGTGGAATTGATCCTGAGTGAAGCGAAGGATCTATAAATAACAAGCACAAAATCCCAAACCAGTTTTGAAGTTAATTTTTTTGAAAATTTGAATTTGTTTGATTTTTGAAATTTTGGATTTGGAATTTATTTGATATTTGAAATTCTGTATTTGGAATTTATCTGATGTCTGGAAATAGCTATTTGTGATTTATTATCTGTAAGCATAAGTAAAAATTTGTTCTAAAATGCTATCTTTGCACCGCTTTTTATAAGGGCTTCATGAAAAACATACGCAATTTCTGTATCATCGCACACATCGATCACGGCAAAAGTACACTTGCCGACAGGCTGCTTGAAATAACCAAGACCATTCTGATGAAGGACATGCAGGACCAGGTGCTGGATGACATGGACCTTGAACGTGAAAAAGGGATCACAATAAAAAGTCATGCAATACGCATGGATTATCTGCATAACGAGATACAGTATACTCTTAACCTCATCGACACCCCCAACCAAACACACCCAACACA
>CAZEWB010000641.1:0-2942 GCA_964515655.1 uncultured Bacteroidales bacterium | reverse complement strand
AGAATTAAAAAAAAGTTATTAACATCTTTGGACTAATATATAACAAGTAATGGTAATATCTGTGGCAATACTTGAAGCAGGATAAATTGTTATGTTTTTGTTAATGGTTTATGGGTTGGGCGGCTGGTTTGGTTGAAAGTCGATGGTCTGTTGTCAACCCCCATAAACTATAACCCATTGACCGGACCAGCTGCTCAACCTTTTAACCTATAACCTGATTAATTCAATCGATGATGAAATCTATTCCCCCTCATTATTTCGTGGCAGGATTTTTACAGTAAATATTATGTGCCTTTAACCTTTACAGATACGTATCAAAATAATCCGTCACCTTCTGCATCAGGTGGACACGGTCCATGCCTCTTACGTTATGCTCGTGCGTCGGGTACAGAAAGAAATCCACCTGAACCTTGCTTTTTATACAGCTTTCGATGAATGTCAGACTGTTTTGCGGCAGTACGGTTTCATCGACATAGCCATGGATAATAAGAAGTTTGCCTTTAAGGTCTTTTGCCTTATCAATAAGAGATGCGTTTTTGTATCCGTCGGGATTTTCTTCAGGAGTATCCATGTAGCGTTCACCGTACATCACTTCGTAGAATTTCCAGTCGATTACTGGTCCGCCGGCTACGCCGACCTTAAAGACCTTGTTGTATTTTGTCATTAATGTTGTTGTCAAGAATCCCCCGTAGCTCCATCCGTGAACTCCTATCCTTGCCGTGTCGATATATGATTTTGATTTCAGGAATTCCACGACTTTCATCTGGTCTTCTGCTTCAGCCTGGCCGCAGTTGCGGAAAATTACATTTTCGAATTCAAGACCTCTGGCAGAAGAGCCGCGGTTGTCGACACATATCACAGCATATCCTTTTTGCGCCATGTACCATTCCCACAGTGAGCCTCCCATCAGCCAACTGTCAGTCACCATCTGTGCATGAGGTCCGCCGTAAACATATATTATTGCAGGGCATTTTTTCGAAGAATCCCTGATTATCGGTTCAACATAGCGGCCGTATAGTATAGTCTTCCCATCGGCAGCGGTTATTTCGACAAGGTAAGATTTAGGGACTTCGTATCCTTCAAGGGGATTTTTTGAGACCACAATTGATTTTACCGGCTTGCCTGTATTATCAAATACCTGATGAATGTTAGGTATGGTACTGCTGCTGTATGTTTCGAAATACTTTGTAAAAGTACTGTTGAAGGCGGCTTCGTGTGTCCCTTTCCCGTTGCTGATCTGAGCTAACTCTCCGGTTTTAAGGGAAGCTTTGTAAATATGCCTTTCAATCGGACTTTCTTTTGTGCTTTCAAAGTAGATGAATTCATCTTTAGCGTCAATGCCAAGTATCCCGGTGACCATCCAGTCTCCCTTGGTTATCTGGCTAAGAACTTTTCCGTTCACATCGTACAGATAAAGGTGATTGAAGCCGTCGCGCTGACTCTGCCAGATGAATTTGTCCTTACTGACATTAAGGAAAAGTGCGGGGTTTAAGGGTTCAACATACTTGGGATGCATTTCTTCGAAAAGAGTTTTTATATATTTTCCGGTAGCAGAATCATACTGTCTGAACCACATGTGGTTCTGTTCCCTGTTCAATACAGCAACGTATATGAATTTGTTAGAAGGGTCCCAGGCAATGTTAGTCAGGTACTGCTCTTTAGGTTCGCCCGTTTCGAGGTAGATGGTTTTCTTGGTAATGCAGTTATAAACTCCTATAGTGACTTCATGACTCTTGGTGCCGGCCATCGGGTATCGTACGTTTTTGAGTTTTGCTATGGGTTCATTAATATCAACTAGGGGATACTCTGTGACCATTGTCTCATCCATCCTGTAAAATGCAATGAGATTGCCGTTAGGTGCCCAGAATGTACCTTTTTCAATCCCGAACTCCTGCCTGTGCACACTTTTCCCGTATACTATTCCTTTATTCTCTTCATTTGTTACGGCAATAATACCATTCTTCTGATCCGAAATATAAAGGTTGTTCTCTATAGTATATGCGAGCCTGTTGGTCTTAATGCAAAAATCCTGGTTCTCGGCTTCAGGGTCAAAGGGTAATTTTTGGGTAATATCCCCGTTCTTAAAATTCATGACTATATAGACCGAATCAGTTGAGAACATAATGTTATCCTTGTCATACCAGTCGAAAAATGGTACACGGAACACAGGACTGATCTCTGCTTTATGAAGGTTTTCGTTCACTATTGATGCGGTAAGAAATTCGGTGTCGGTCTTTGATTTTGGATTTCCCGTATAGTATGTCAATGAAGAATAATCCAGATAAACATAATTATCACTACCCGGCTGCCACGATGGCATATAATATTTTGCAGGAGAAAGATCGCGCAATTGTCCCGTAACGGCTTGCAGGATAGTGAACTGTGACTTCTGTGCCGTTAATGTTAAAGCCGGCAACAATAAAAAAGCTACGATAATTAAGTTCTTTTTCATAAGTTTGAAAACTATATTCATATTACTTGATAACAAACTCAAAGATATATTTTTTAGTAAATGCCTGTTTGTTCCTTTCGTTTTTTTTTGACGGATGGAATCCGGTCATTTCAGCACCTTGTGATTATTTTAAAAAAAATAAGTTCTCAGAATATAATAAAGGGGATGATTCTATTCCCGAAATTGAACGTGTTTTTATCAGGTACGGACTGGTAAATGTCAGAGATCTCGACTGCACAATAAAAGTTGAATTGAAATATTCTGTCTCTGATAATTTTATGGGGAAAGACATGTATGCGGGATTAAAAAGTGCTTACCTGCAGCGCGAAGCGGCAGAAAAACTTGTATCGGCTCAGAAGTATTTAAAAACGGTATTTCCCCATTATTCTGTTGTTGTACTTGATGCCTCAAGGCCGGTTTCCACTCAGGAAAAAATGTGGAACGAAACGACATTGTCTTCCTCAAAAACAAACCAAACACACCCAACACA
>CAZEWB010000640.1:0-2949 GCA_964515655.1 uncultured Bacteroidales bacterium | reverse complement strand
AAAAATATATTTTTACATCATGAAATTCCTTACCCTCTTTATTCCACTTACAATCATACTCCTTTTCGGAAAGCACGGCAGCGCTGAACTACAATGGGGACAAAGCGCAGACAGTATAAAAAACGATACTGTAAAAATTACCCTGCTTTTCTCCGGCGATGTTATGCAACACATGCCGCAGGTGGATGCCGCATGGAACGACTCGTGCAAATGCTATGTTTACGACAGCACTTTCAAAGAGATCGGTACAATATTCAGGATGGCCGACATTTCTATAATAAATCTTGAAACCACGCTTGCCGGCAAACCGTATTCGGGATACCCGCAGTTCACATCTCCTGATGAAATTGTATGGGGACTTAAAAATGCAGGGATAGATATTATTACAACTGCCAACAATCATTCGGGCGACAAAGGGAAAAAGGGTGTGGAGAGAACTCTTGAGATATTGGACAGTGCCGGAATGAAACATACAGGAACGTTCGCCGACAGCATTGATTTTGAAGAGCACAATCCGCTGATGATCGATATTAACGGCATCCGTATCGCTCTGCTGAGTTATACTTATGGCACCAATGGAATTGTAGTTCCCCAACCTGCAATGATAAATTATATCGATACTGCCAATATACGCAGGGACTTCGGAAAAGCTTCGGAACTTAATGCCGACATAACTATTCCGTTTTTCCACTGGGGAATTGAATACCAGCGCGAACAGAACGAAGAACAAAAAGCGGCAGCTGATTTTTGCTTTGATCTCGGCACTTACCTTGTTATAGGTTCACACCCGCACGTAGTGCAGCCCGCACAGCGCTATCTGAGAGGAAAAGACACTGTGACAATTGCGTGGTCGCTCGGGAATTTTGTCAGCAATCAGCGCCAGACCCATACCGACGGCGGCATGTTGCTGCTGGTTGAGATCACCAAAACACTGTCGGGGACTTTCGTTTCAAAAGCAGAATATATTCTTCACTACGTGAATATCGAAACCGATTCAACAGGGAAGAAAACATACGTGGTGCTTCCTGTAAAGCCCGGGAAATCGGGCAACGACAGAATGAATGAGTTTGCAAAGAACTCGAGGGAGTTGCTGAACGGATACGAGTTTGCGATAAAGGAAATGGCCTACGATACGGTGGATGGGAAGTGGGTGTGGTAGGTGGGCTTTTCCAAAGTTAACTTCTCAGCAATTGAAAAGTGCAAGTGAACTTTGGAAAAGTGGGGGAAGACCCAAGACCCAAGCCTCAAGCCCCATGGGAAGTCACACGATCCTAAATCCAAACCTTAAGTCCCAAGGGAGTTATTCCCTTGGAATTTGGTTCTTGAAATTTGGAATTTGGGACTTAGCAAGTAAAGGTATGAGAGTTATTTCTTCTTCCTTTTCTTTTTCTCTGCATCAGACCTTATACAAATAAACCGGCTGATTGTAATGCAATGCCGGTACACATTCGGGTTTCTGTTGCCTGTTACATTAAAATTGTAACCATAGGTAATGCGGTAAATGGCCGATCGTTTATTGTCTCCGGTCTCGTATATATAACCTTTTCTGAAAAAACTTATTACGGAAAAAAATGATATCTGTGGCTGTATGTACAGGTTAAATTCCGGTTCAGGGAAATACGAAGAGAACTTTGCCCCGATAAGGAAATTTGCAGACATGCCTGTCGAAGAACCGTAGCCGAGATATCCGCTTACGGCTTGGGTACTATTGCCGAAAAGCCCATACTGGTAATTAATGTCGGCAAGCATGTTCGTTGTTTCAATATGATTCATGAAGCAGGCTGCTCCAAGTCCAACCATGGGTTTGTCGGATATCTGTGAGAATTCAAGATTTAATCCCCATTGTGTTATATCCGGTTTTCGAAAGAAAATAAAATCCACCCATTTAGGCGAAGAATAGTCGTAGACGGCATTCCATGTATATCCCCTGTGCAGAAAACGGGCGCCGCCGACCCTTGCGAATTCCGGATCGAGAATATTTTTTCTGTGTCCGAGCGACGGAACACCTTCGTCAATGAGCAGGTCGAGTGCAATATCAAGTCCTTTTCTGGCGCCGTAATCGCAATTCTCCCCTGTCATATTTCCGAAACTGAAAGGCTGGAAGATAAATATCCTTGCATTAAATCCCTGGTGACCTTCGGTGCCCGTTATACCCGAAATAATCGCATGTGAAAGAGCCGCGCCCCAAAGGTTAGGCGATGGTCTTAACGGAGGTGCGGATTTTCTTCTTTCGAGAGTATTGATAAGTGAAAGTACATATCCATTCTTTTCGGGAATGCTGTCGAGATATACTATCACAAACTTGTCGCCATACATTCTTGAAAGGTTCATAAAGCGGATACTCTGTCTTGTCTGCCTGCTCATGTAAATTGAAAACCTTGCCGTGTTAGCTGACCGCCACTCTTTTCTTGTCCACATGTGTTTGCCGGACTTCGGATAGTCAATATATCCCTGACCGAATAGTCCGACTGCATACCAAAGGAAAAAACATATCAGCAAAAATTTTGGCATTAAAGTTCTTTTTCAATGATATTGCAAAGTACGAAAATTAAGGGAACCACATGTCGGCTAAATTACATAACGGTCAACCTATTTCAGGCATTGAAATCTGTATCTTTCTCCAACTGCCGCTACTGCTGCTTTTTAAAGTTCCCCGTTCTCTATCCTGATAAGTATTTCCTCAATAAGTTTATCATCTCCCTCCGGATCATATCCCTCTTTCAGATCCTCGCCGAAAAGCTTTGCTATCCCCTGGTAAATGAATGCCGAAAATGAACCCCGCAATTCCCTTATCAGTTCATAAGATGTATGACCCGTCTCCCGGTCTATCAGTTTTATCAGCAGCTTACCCTGCGTAAAGGTCATTTTTTCGACATCATCCTTGAATTCAAGGATGATGTCGAAAAACAAAACCAAACACACCCAACACACCCAAACACACCCAACACA
>CAZEWB010000639.1:0-2953 GCA_964515655.1 uncultured Bacteroidales bacterium | reverse complement strand
CAACAGAAGCAACAGTAGTTATCGGTTATTCTTATGTATTAAAGATGCGACAACTTTACAATCAAACCAACGGAGCACAGGGAGCGTTTGTTGTAGTTACTAATGCGTCATTTTCAACACACGGCGGAAATGTGAATGATTATCCTGTTTGGTGCGGAATTTATGACGCTCTTGGGACAGAAGGAGTTTTGAATGTAAATGCGCCTTGGAATAAAGGAAAAGAATTAGGAAATGATTTTAATGATATTCCAGGGATGTGTTCAAGCCAATATTTAATTGTAGTTACCAATACAGACCAGAATGATGAGTTGCATAGTCAAGCACCTTGGAGTAAAACATACATTGACTTAGCGGCACCAGGAACTGACATCTACTCTACGCTTCCCGTAAATTCATACGGAAATATGACAGGCACATCAATGGCAGCACCTCATGTTGCTGGTGCAATTGCATTAATGTATGCTGCCGCTTGCAATCAATTGATCACAAGTTACAAGACAAATCCTTCTTCCGTTGCTTTGTCAATGAAGCAACTCATATTAAATGGGTCAGACCCTATTTATCCTCTGCTTTTTAAAATTGGTTACGGTAGATTAAATATTTATCAGAGCATTATAAAAATGTCTGAGCAGTATGATTATGATTTGTATGTTACAGGAACCGAAACCACATCAAAACAATACGATGCTATTCATGATATCACAGTTGAAAATTATACAGCAGTTGGAGATTATGATGTTACTTTTAGGTCAGGTAATTCTATTACTTTTAAACCAGGAACACACTTAAAACCAAACTCTGAAAAAACCATTCATGCATTTATTGATAAAGCTACTTTTGATTGTGCGATTCCGTATCAACCATTGAGCGTTGATGTAATCACTCCCACAAATCCATATTGTGGAGGAGGGCATGTCCCAATAACTTGTAATGCTATTCCGACAGGGGGTAAAACACCCTATTCTTATGCTTGGTATACAAAAGTAGTTACAAGCACCTCTTGGGTTACGCATAATGTAAATAGTCCTAATATTGATTTT
Source organism: uncultured Bacteroidales bacterium (assembly GCA_964515655.1). Classification (GTDB taxonomy): domain Bacteria; phylum Bacteroidota; class Bacteroidia; order Bacteroidales; family GWA2-32-17. The sequence continues at coordinate 1,913 of CAZEWB010000639.1, read as the reverse complement.
GGTTCGAGTGAGGATTTTTATGTTCAGGCACAGGTTACAGATGATAGAGGAGTTACTGCATTATCACCAATAAAATTTGTTAACTGCATTGATACAAAAATGGCTATTCTGTCCGACACATCAAGAACGCCAGCAGATACAATTATTGACCTCACAAATTCATGGGAACAACTAACAAATACTCAGACATCTATTGAAAGTAATAATTTACGCCAAAGTTTTAATGCTTTTCCTAACCCTTCTACTGGAAATGTAACAATTACTTTCACTTTAGCGAAAGCGTGTTCTATTACTATTCAAATCTATGATAATACAGGGGTGAAAGTAGCTGATGTTGCTATCAATAAGCCATACGATATAGGAAAACACAGTATTGAATATAACGGAAAAGATTTACCTGCCGGACTTTATTTCTACACTATTTTCACAGATGAAGGCATTAACGCATTAAAACTTGTTTTAACAAAGTAGTGCGGAAATGAAAAAACTATTTGTAATAATAATTAATATACTCTTAATCCATCCATCCTACAGTCAAAACATCGGATTAAGAGTTAATGCGGAATTCTCGGATATTAAGAGTATCAATAATTCATTAGGCGGAGGGCTTTATTTTAACATCAATGATTTTTCAAAGAAAATTGAAGTCCTGTTTTCTTTTGACTTTACAAAAAACAAAAAGGATTTTTCCGATAAAAATCCTCCACTTAATAGTGGTGTGATTCGTAGTTTTAATAAACCTTTTTTTTCTGTATCTCCATTATATGTTTTGCCAATCAAAGAGAAAATAAAAACCAAAATAGGTCCAGTATTCAATTATAACTCAATTGATGCAGATAATAATTATTATCCTCTTAATATTATAAACTCTTATAAATCAAAATACATTGGTCTTGGGCTAATAGCTAATATACAATTTCAACAAATATTTAAACTTCCTCTCAACTTTGACACTTTTGTTTTTCCGTCTTACTTAATTAATATCAAAAACGAAAGCGATCCAACAGGTATCAAATCTGAATACGCAGACAACCTGAAAATATTTAATATACAATTTGGACTTTCATACATTATAAAATGAATAATAGCTAACATATTTGCATTTTTTAGTGAAATAAATATTATTAATTAAATTTGTTCTTTATTTTCAATATCTGACATGGACGAAATACGCAACAACCGGACTTTTAAAGAAATAGAGGAAATATACAATACTCCTTTGCTTGAACTTGTTTATCAGGCCGCGTCTGTACACAGAAAACATCATCATCCCTGCAAGATAAACGTGAATACACTCATATCTGTAAAGACAGGATTTTGCGGTGAAGACTGCGCTTATTGTTCACAGTCATCAAGATACCATACCAACATAGAATCCCATTCATTACTTAACAGCAACGAGGTTTTAAAGCAGGCACGGACTGCAAAAGACAACGGTGTTCCGAGAGTATGCCTGAGTGCGTCCGGGAAGGAATTGTCTCCCGGAGAATTTGATAAAGTCATTGACATGATCCATGAAATAAGAAAAATGGGACTTAAGGTATGCTGTACGCTTGGGAAAGTATCATCAGAACAGGTACAAAAACTTGCAAAAGCCGGTATTTCTGCATTCAATCACAACATAGACACTTCAGAGAATTATTATAAAGAAATCATCACTACACGGACTTTCAAAGAACGCATTGACACTTTAAACAAACTGATAGATGAAGGGCTGCCTTATTGTTCAGGAGGCATAATAGGCATGGGGGAATCTGCCGATGACAGGATATCCATGTTACACACGCTTGCCACCATGAGAAAGCATCCTTACACGGTGCCTCTTAACACACTGGTAGCAATACAGGGAACACCTCTTGAAAATCTGCCCAAAGTACCTGTGTGGGATATGATAAGGCTGACAGCCACTGCAA
>CAZEWB010000638.1:0-2955 GCA_964515655.1 uncultured Bacteroidales bacterium | reverse complement strand
GTGTTGGGTGTGTTTGGTTTTTAAAACAATTACAATTTTATTTATGTTATAAACATTTTTTATTCACGGTTCTACACGCTAAACACAGAGAGACACAGAGAAAATTTTATAAAGATATATAAATTCTCTTTTGTTCATTTCGCAAAAATATTTTAGGTTTGAAGAATAATTGCGAGAATTATGCAAAAACAGAGTAAACGCCCGGGGAAAAAAGGAGCAGTAAGCAAAGAGCAGGTTGTAACAAAGCAGCAACAGGAGCAGATAAGTCAGCCTGTATCCGAAAAAAAGAAGTTTTCCTATATCTACCTGGTATTTCTCCTTATGGCATTTCTGCTGTATGGCAACACTCTTGTTAATGAATATGCACTTGACGATGCGATAGTGATCACTCAGAACCAGTTCACAAAAAAGGGAATTGCCGGTCTCGGCGACATTTTTACCAGCGAGTATTTCACAGGATTCTTCGGCGTTAAGAAAGACCTTGTTGCAGGAGGCCGTTACCGCCCCTTCTCGCTTGCCACTTTTGCCGTTGAATATGAGTTTTTCGGTGAAAATCCCTTCGTGGGACACCTTATTAATATTCTATTATACGCCCTCACTTGTATTGTTTTATACAAAATACTTCTGCTTTTGTTCCGCGACCTTAAATTCCAGTTCAAATGGCTTACTCTGCCCATAGTGGCCGTTGTGCTGTACATGTTTCACCCTATACATACGGAAGTTGTCGCCAACGTCAAAGGCCGCGACGAATTACTTTCGCTTCTGGGTGCGCTTGGCGCAATGTATTTTGCACTTCGTTATATCGAAAACAAGAACAGCAATTACCTTTTCTACATTTTACTATTGTTCGCTATGGGAATGTTTTCAAAGGAATCTGCAATCACTTTCCTTTTTACAATACCTCTTGCTGTATGGTTCTTCATGAAAGATCATTTCACGTTTAAAAATATAATTGCAATATTGTCGCCTATGCTTGGGGCTACAATAATCTACCTGATAATTCGTCAGAAAGTTTTAGGGCCTATAACAGCACCGGTTGCCGATGAACTGATGAACGACTCTTTCCTGGGAATGACCATGTCGCAGAAGTATGCAACGATATTCTATACTCTCGGACTTTATTTAAAACTTATTTTTGTCCCTCACCCGTTGACTTTCGATTACTACCCGTATCATATACCTGTAATGGAATGGAGCATGTGGCAGTCGTCAGTTTCCCTTATCCTTAACGTAGCATTGGGAATACTTGCCGTGATAATGCTCCGCAAACGTCATATAATATCTTTTGCATTGCTCTTTTATTTTGCAACGTTGTCTCCCATGTCAAACGTACTTTTCCCAATAGGTGTATTCATGAACGAACGTTTTGTTTTTGTGGCATCTTTCGGATTCGCGCTTATTTTTGCATGGCTGCTTACTATCTGGCTGCCGGGGAAAGTGAAGAATGCAGGTTCATACAAGAACATTGCCTATGTTATTCTTCTGGTTGTGCTTGGCCTGTATGCAGGAAAGACCATCGCACGAAACACTGACTGGAAAAATGATTTTACACTATTCACTCATGACGTGAACATTTCGTACAACAGCGCCAAAAGTAACTGTTCGGCTGGCGGTAAACTGATTGAAGAAGCAACAAAGGAAGGCAACGAAAATCTTCGCGAAGAATATCTGAAAAAGGCAATGGTCTATCTTAAACGTTCGGTGAAAATTCACCCGGGTTACGCCGATGCATGGCTGCTTCTGGGCAACGGATATTACGAGTACACTAAAGATTACGACTCTGTTCTGTGGGCATACGGGAAGATCCTTGAAGCCAATCCCAATTACGAACGGGTGTGGACCAACCTCGATATTATCTTTAACCGGATTGACAGCGCAGATTTCAAAATAAAAATATATGAAGGTCTGCTGAAAATAAATCCCGACCGCTTCGAACCCAACTACCAGCTTGGTATCTTATGGGGCAAGAACAAAAATAATCTTGCGATGGCATTTCCCTTCCTCAAAAAATCAGTTCAGATAAACCCGAAGAGCGCTTTTGCATTAAAGGATCTTGGCGTGGCATACGGCATTGCCGGCAACTTCGATTCATCGCTTATATACCTGCAAAGAGCAGTCGAGATTGACCCCAAGGATGCACAGACCATGGTAAACATCGGCATAACTTATTTCAACCGGGGAGATTCTGTAACCGCCAGACAATTCTTTAACAAGGCCAAACTTGCTGATCCAACTATTAAAACTCCGTGATCCTTGCCCCCTTCACACAACCCGTCATTCTGTCCTGAACTTGATTCAGGATTGTTTCAGAATCTCTCTCTACCCTAAACCCATTGGTATTTGCATAGAGCATGAGGAGATTCCGGAACAGGTCCGGAATGACGTCTGAGGTTTTGGGCATGTTTGTCATTAGGAGACCCAAGCCCCAGAGGTCCACAATGAAATATGACGGAGAGTTTAAACCCACAACCCACCACAAAAAAAGCAGTCATGCTGAGCAGGCCGACTTGATAGAATTAATATAGTTGTTGTAATATGGCCTTGTCGAAGCACGGCTGCTTTTCCCCTCCCCCTCGCACATGTTTCGACTATTCCGCCTAAATAGTAAAACTTAACTGAAGGTGCTTCGTGGGCGGGCTCAACAAGAACCAACGCTTTATTACAATATGGTTGGTGGTTATACAGTTGCAGAGATTCCGTCATTGGCAGCCACCTGCAAGTGAAAAGATTAAGAATTGTAATATTATTATGCAGGTGTGTCGAAATTGCAAGGTGTTATGTGTATGGTGTTATTTCTTAAATAATTTGTTCATTGTAATACCTTTGTCAGTTGTTGCTTTAATAATATAAACACCGCTTGAAAAGTCTGAAATGTCAATGTTTATTTGACGATCATTTACTTTTTTAGCGTTGTTTATATTATTAAAGCAACACCACACCAAACACACCCAACAC
>CAZEWB010000637.1:0-2961 GCA_964515655.1 uncultured Bacteroidales bacterium | reverse complement strand
TTTCATAACCTAATGAATTGAAAATTTTTGAGATCGTTTTTTTCATCTGTTTATTATTTAAATGTTACAAGATTTGTTTGATCAGGGTAGCCCAATTCTTTTTGCTTAAGAAGAAAAATTAGAAAGGAAGTATCCATCTGATGCTTTTCTGCTTTGCCAGTTCAACAAGTTTTTCAAAGTCGTTCCTTGCTGTCTGTGATGTTATGAATTCACATGGATGTATTAAAACCGGAACATCTTTTGTTTTTGCAAGCTCTGTTACGTCTTCGATCTTATCAAGACCTGAGTACCGGTATTCCTTATCTATCCAGAACATGTAAGGGTAAAAGTCATTTTTGCAGGTTAAATTCTCAGCTTTGTCAATTGCCAGGTTTCCGAAATGGAATCTGCAACCTGAAGTCTTTGCCCATTCGGAATATTTCTCTGGCTCGTAAGGAGCATAGTGGTATTTTCCCAATTTAAGATCTCCCGAACCGTGTTTGGTAAAACTCTCTGTCCTCTGGCCGGTCAGTTTTGATAATGAATTCAACTCGGCTGAAAAAGTCTCGTAGCTTCTTGTGTTTTCAGCATGCAGTCCGGCTATATGCCCTCCACTCTTATACAATTCAATTATTTCTGCAGTGGGCGCTGTGCATATCCTGTGGAAGAAATAGCCCTGTATCTTCTGTTCGTTGCAAAAAAGTATCAGTTTTTTCAGATGCGACAAATATCCCATACCGTGACACCTTAATATCAGAACGTCTTCGGAGAATTTGCTTATTATCCGTTTAAACAGGCTGGAGTTCCCGTATGGCTTGTCGACGTCTATGCGGAGGATGAGTGCCATATTAAAAGGTGCTCCTGTAGAAATACTTTAATAATATCTCGGCTAAGAACGGAGCCTTGTTCACTGTGAAGTAGGGCGTTAAGTTCCCTCCGAAGCCCCTGAAAAAACTTTCAACGGGTTTTATCATCGAACCTTCGAAGTCGAATTCAGGGATGCCCATTTCTTTTGAAAGCTGTATGGATTTCCATATACATGCCGCACCTGCACCGCCGTGCCTGTTTGCGCTGTCGTAGCCGCCAAGGAGATAATATGCTTTCGTCCTGTCGTAGATGCAGAAAGAAGCCGCCACAGGCTTATCATCTTTGTATGCAGCAAATGCGAACGAGTTGCCGGGCTTTGCAAAATCAAACAGTATTCTCTTAATCTGTTCATTGTACGAATTGCTGCTTTTCCTGTCTAACGAACTGTTGACCATACTCAGAACAACATTCTTGTCCTCTTCTTTTTTAATTACGATATTGTCTTTTTCTGTTTTTTTGATATCGTTCCTGCGCTCGGGCGACATTGCTCCCCATATACTTTCAGTGGGCTGGTCAAGAAGAATTATATAGGTATAGTTAGGAATGACCTTGAAGTTATCCCACGTGAAAGGCTGGAAATCGGTGAAATTAGGAGAAAAGGCGATAGATTTTATTCCTTTTTTAGATTTGAAAAATCCTGATATTTCAGCAATGACCTTTTTTTCTGTTGAAATATAATTGGCCTTGTTCTTTGAGTTGTTCTCTATCCACAGCCCGGCGTGAGGTGTAAACAATGGAGTGCGCCAGGCCGGCAACATAAATTTCTTAAAGCGCCTTACATAGAAAAGTGCAATAAGTTTCTTGTCGTCGCTTTCGATCTTATAGATTTTAAGGTCATCGAAAAGCCCTGTCCATTCTGATGACATGAACACAGAATCAGTCACAGATCCGCTGCGGGAGCAGAATTCATTCCTGTCAATTCCGGTTATTGTCATCTTTTAATATTGATTTTTGAAAGAACGAAGTTAAGGCGAAAACTGCAAATACGTTTAATATAATTGCTAATATTCTGAAAATACTTTCGGAATTTACTTCTGCCATTCCTGTAAGAAAGAAAATACAGAAAATGCTCCATTTGATGAAGTTGTTGTTCTGAAAATGATGGTCGATATTTTTAATCAGAACAATCACAACATATAATGAAATGATGTAGATAAGGGTCGCTACAATGAATCCGTATTTAATTATCAGGTCACCGATGAAAAAAGTTGGAGATGAGCAGCCCATCCCGTTTCCTCCGTACATGAAATCGCAGAGCTGGTTTTTAATTGGTACTGTACTGTCGAAAACATACTGTATATCCAATGCATGAAAACGGTATATCATACAGGTGCCCTGGGTAGCAAAAAATCTGCGTATCGGGGATGTGGCAAGATACTCTATCGTTTCGGAATTGAAACTGGTAACCCCCTTGGTGATAGCATATATGACCACAAGGCCGAGCAGGATCAGAATAAACCGGTAACTGATCTTACCCCTGAGTATATTTAACCAGAAAAATATGGCGAAGAATGCAATAATACCCTTATGTCCGGAAATTATTAGTAAAAGAGCAATGGAAACAGTTAAAATGATCTTAAGATAATTGTTGCGGATAACAGGATAATAATAAAAGAAAACAGAGGGAATAATAAACACCATTAAAGTTGACAGGGTATAGAAATGAGGGACAAACCCTGTTATATCAGGTCTTTCCAGAAGAACTCCTTTAAAAGCATAGGATATAAGCGGGAAGCGGAAAAAGTAAATACCAATATAGATAAGTACAGAGATCACGATAACACCAAAATATATCATTACCGGTTTTGAAAGAAGATTATCGCTGATGTTAATTAAATGTTTTTCATTTAATACTGGAAAGATCCTTTTATTTTTAAAATACAGGAATATCAGATTTATTCCCATGATCACACATGAGTAGTTCATGTAGTGGGTTAAAGTACTATCAGAAAAAAAACGGTACGTAGTGCCACCTAAAATAAAGTAAAGAGTGGGGGTGTAGAAGATTATAAATATAAATAAAAAGTACAGCAGGTAGGTCTTCTTGTACTCTTCCCGTTTATAGATCAAAAATAAAAGCAGAAAAGTTAATGCAATTGATTAAATCGTTGTTTT
>CAZEWB010000636.1:0-2964 GCA_964515655.1 uncultured Bacteroidales bacterium | reverse complement strand
TGTGTTGGGTGTGTTTGGGGGGGGTGTTCGAACTGGTATTGCATTTTCATCAAGTGTACATATAGGTATCCAGAAATATCTACACTTGATGAAAATGCAATACCAGTTTGTCCACCCTGTGCCCAAATTACATTACCAGAAGAGTCATATTTAACAATAAAAATACTGTTTAAAAGTTGAGGATTTGTAATAGTATAAGCCCCGAATGAGATAGAGGAACTTTGGAAACCGCCAACTACATATGTGTTTCCATTTGCATCTGTACTGTTTCCATAAGCAATATCATTTCCAGTTTTTCCTGCTCTTTTAGCCCACTCCCAATTGGGTACTTGTCCAAATGTAAAAATAATACTTGAAAAGATAATTGTCAGACAGATAATTGTGTTTTTCATTAGCGAGGGTTTATAGTGTTTAGTCGAATTGCCAATGGCGTATTTTCACATCTAGTGCATAACGATTGTACATACATGCCTATATTTGCATTCCCCAAATATACTATAAAACAGTGAATTGTGTTGAAGAAAGTGAAAAAATATTTTGGGAGCAGGGACAATAAAAAAAGCGTGGGTCACTCTGAGCCCGCTGTCGTAAATGCAATTATCTACTATATTAATATAGCGGTGTCGAAGAGTGTGCGGGGGCAATGGGCAACATCCTTCGACACGAATGCATTTTAGTACAAAGTAAAATAAAACATTCCCCTTGCATTCGGCTCAGGATGACTGAGTGTTGTGTTTATATAGTTTTACAAAGAATTTCACTATATTTGACATAGAATAAATACCACACAATGCTCTTTAAAGACGTTATAGGACAGGAAGATATAAAAAAGCAGTTGATCAAGACCGTAAGAGATCAGCGTATAAGCCATGCTCTTCTTTTTCATGGAAAGGGTTGCGTTGGGAAACTGGCGCTTGCTATGGCAATGGCACAATATATTCACTGCGAGAATCCCAGTGAGAACGATGCCTGCGGAAAATGTCCTTCGTGCAAAAAGCACGCACACTTTGCTCACCCCGACCTGCACTATGTTTTTCCTGTTATCAACGACAAGAAAAGAAAGACAGTGAGTGACTCATTTATCGAAGAGTGGCGGGAAATAATAACCGGGTCGCCATATTTTTCATTATCACGCTGGATAGAGGAAATAAAAACAAAGGACAGCAGCGGCCAGGGTATGATATATGCCGACGAAAGTCAGGAGATAATCAGGAAACTTTCGTTAAGGACCTACGAAAGCGAGTATAAAATAATGATAGTTTTCCATGCAGACAAAATGAATCTTTCTGCTGCGAATAAACTTCTGAAGATACTTGAGGAACCGACAGACAAGACCCTGTTCATCCTTACTGCAGATGAAGCCGGAGTCATGCTTCCCACAATTCTGTCGCGCTGCCAGCCTGTTCACATTGACCCTATCGATAAGAACGATCTTTTCGAAGCGCTTGTAAATGTAACAGGACGTGAACCTGCGGAGGTCACTTCTGCGGTCAACATTTCAGGCGGTTGTTATTGCCGTGCCATGTCGTACCTGGATTCATCGGAAGAGAACACAGAAAAACTCGACTCCTTTATACAGATAATGCGCAGCGCTTATGCCGGCAAGATAGACGGAATGCTTGAATGGTCGGAAAAACTCGCCGGCTGCCACGTTGACGAACAGAAACAGATGCTTCAGTATTATTCCGTACTGCTCAGGAATAATTACATGAAAACGATACTGGCTCCATCGCTGGCCAATATGTCGGAACAGGAGAATGAGTTTTCAGAAAAATTTCACCCGTTCATTAACGACAGGAACATTTTCTTCTTCCGCGAGGAAATTGAGAAAGCCTTGTTCCATTTGGAACGCAACGGAAAAGATGCAATAATCTTCCTTGATCTTGCCTTTACTTTTCACCGCCTTTTTAAATTGGCGAAAAACTGATACCTTTGCATCCTCTGTTACACAAAAACACTATGGATTGTATTAAATGTCATTCAAGAGGTTGCATAATTCAGGGATCAAAAGAGTCGGACCTGAAATGGAGATCTATTGAAACTGCCCATAAACTTGATTCGTACGATTTTCTGAAAGATATACCTTCTGATTCCGGTACTTTCGACATTGTAGAAGTACGTTTTAAAAATATCCGGAGGGATTTTTTCAGGAATACCGCAGAATTACCGCTTAAAAAAGGCGATATAGTAGCTGTTGAAGCCGAACACGGCCATGATGTCGGTATCGTTTCGCTAACGGGGGAACTTGTAAAGGAACAAATACGCCGTCTGCGACCCAAAGGCGAGATCACACAGAAGATATACCGGATGGCACGTCCCAGCGATATTCTCAAGTGGAGAGAATCAATACTCCTGGAACATCCTACGATGATCAAAAGCAGGCAGATAGCGGCAAACCTTAATCTTAACATGAAGATCGGCGATGTTGAATACCAGGCCGACAAAAGCAGGGCTTATTTCTACTATATAGCCGACGACCGTGTTGACTTCAGGGAACTGATAAAAGTCCTGAAACAAAATTTCAGTGTCAACATTAAAATGGTTCAGATCGGTGCAAGACAGGAAGCAGGCAGGATAGGCGGCATAGGTCCCTGCGGACGCGAACTTTGCTGTTCCACATGGCTTTCGGACTTCGTTTCCGTTTCCACCAATTCGGCACGCAAACAGGAACTTTCGCTCAACCCTCAGAAACTGGCAGGACAGTGCAGCAAATTAAAATGCTGTATCAATTATGAGATCGACACATACGTTGAAGCGCTGAATCATTTCCCCAAGACCTGCGAAAAACTCGAAACAGAAACAGGAACACTGTTCTTTCTTAAATCCGATGTCCTTAAAGGAAATCTCTGGTATTCAACCGATCCGGCTGCAGCTGTCAACATGATATCATTCACTATAAGCGAAGTCATCAATATCATCGAACAAAACAGGAAAGGAACAAACCCACCAAACACACCCAACACA
>CAZEWB010000635.1:0-2970 GCA_964515655.1 uncultured Bacteroidales bacterium | reverse complement strand
CGAACACCAAAAAACGTAGCAAATAAATTACCCAAACCGGGTATGGCACCTTGTGGTGTTTGTGGCGGAAGCGAAACTTCTCATTTTTCGACCAGCGAAAAGGATCTTCAGAAACTTATTTTTACAAATCAGATCTACAAAATTCAGATCACGCTGGGCAATAAGAAGATCATGACCCTTCTTAAGTACATTCAGTTTCACGCTGTAACCGACAGGATACTGCATATTGATTTTCTTGAAGTATTTCCCGGAAAACCGGTTGTTGTTGGAATACCGGTTAAACTCGAAGGATTTGCTGCCGGCGTTAAAGAAGGCGGTAAACTCCATCTGAACTCAAGGAAACTGAAAGCAAAAGCGATGATAGATGACATCATTGATCTTTTTGTAGTGAATGTTGAAAATCTTACTTTAGGTCACACAATATTTGTAGGGGACCTGAGCTTTGACAAGATCACCCTTCTGGATCCACCCAACAGGGCCGTTGCATCAGTTAAACTTACCCGCATTGTTAAGGAAGAAGAAGAAGTTGTACCTGTTGAAGGCGAAGAAGGAGCTGAAGGAGTTGAAGGCGCTGAAGGAGTTGAAGGCGCTGAAGGCAAAGAAGGAGCCGCTAAAGAAGGGGCAGAAAAAGGTAAGGACAAGGACAAGGATAAGGATAAGGAAAAAGGTAAGGGCAAGGGTAAAGGTAAAGGTAAAGAAAAGGAATAATATCCTTCTGAAAAATGAAATACCTGATTGCCGGACTTGGCAACATAGGAAGCGAATATTCAGAAACACGTCACAACATTGGATTTATGATATTGGACGCCTGGGCTCAGGCGTCCGGTTTCGTTTTTACCGCGGGACGCTATGCACAGGTTGCCGAAACAAAATTGCGGAACAGGCCGGTTGTTCTTTGCAAACCCAATACCTACATGAATCTGAGCGGCAAGGCCATCCGCTACTGGCTCGAAAAAGAAAAAGTGCCGCTTGAGAATCTCCTCGTTATAGTTGATGACATTGCCCTGCCTGCAGGCATTATACGCATGAGACCTTTCGGAAGTAACGGCGGACACAACGGCCTTAAAAGCATTGACGAAATACTGGGCAGCCAGCAATATGCCAGGATGAGGGTCGGTATAGGCTCGGACTTCTCAAAAGGAAGACAAAGCGATTACGTACTGAGCCCCTTTGATAAGGACCAGTTAAATGAGATCAAACCTTCGATAGAAAAAAGTGTGGATGCTCTTAAAACATTTGTTCTTGAAGGAATACAGCCGGCAATGAACAGGTTTAATTCTAAACCTGGCAAAAAGAAAGATGGTACTTCAGAGTAATTTCCATTGATTACAACAGGAAAAAAACACTTAACATATAACATTTAACGCTTAAGTAAAACGACCAACAATACTTAGTCATTAAATATTAAGTGTTAAATATTAGGTGTTTGTGATAAAATTAGCACTTAAGGCAGCTCGCCAAGTTCTTCGAAATACAACCCGCATTTATTTTTATACGTTGCTGCTGCCTGATCCAGGCCAAGTTCAGCCGATTTTTTAATGTCCAAGCAAGCAGTCTTTGTATATCCGAAACGGGCGCGCGACAATCCACGGTTAAAATATGCCTGGGGGAAATCGCTTTTCAACTGTATTGCTTTATTGTAGTCGGTTATAGCATCGGGGTGAAGGCCCAGCCTGCCATACATCACTCCCCTGTTGTAATAATTTATGTAGTTTTCGGGTTCAGCTTTTATCTGTTGCGAAAACTCGAAGATCTTAGCATTTACTTTTTCTCTTTCATCGGAACTGATCTCAAGGTTAAATAAGGGTTCAAGGTTCATTTCCCCTTGAGTAAAGGCCGCAGATGAGATTAATGTGAGCAGAATAAAGAGCGATGATCTTACTTGCATGATTCACAATATATTTTTTTCACTCTTGGATTTTCAAGCACCTGTATTGTAAGCTGACGGTCTTTAATAAGTTTGCATAACCTTTCGCTGTTCATTTTCATCGTTTTCTCGAATGCAAAGGCAAACTTGTTTGTGTAAATACGGTATCCCGAATATGTGCAAAGGCCGATGTAGGTGAAAAGAAGTTCCTCAAAAACATGTTTATTACCTATATAAGGTTCTATCATCTCAAGCGCAAACTCATAATCCCCGTATCTGACAAAAAGATTCGAAAGTTTAAGTGCATTCTGCCAGTTACTTTCATTTGCACCAGTTAAGGAACGGATAGTGTCGAGGCTGGCAAGCAATAATGGCGGAGGTTCATCTAGAGTGTCCAGAGTAGCTATGACCTTCATCTGTAGTTCAATATTCAGGCGGTCGACAGTGGAACGCTTTAACGGAGTTGAGTAAAGGCTGGATACTTCTTTCTGCATTTCAATGATCTTTGCATCTTCATTGAAAGTCTCATTCAAGATCCTGCAGTACAAATGATTGAATTTGATATAATGGTTTTCGGGAGACAAGGTGTAGAGAGCGGCTATCCTTGAACAATAGTCCTCGTTCAGATCTTGATTCTTAAGATATTTTTCGAGCCAGAGTTTGTTCATCAGCAAGCCCGAAAGCCACATTTTATTCAGCAGAAGTCCCGCATATTCAGGTTTGTCGGGTATTTCCTGCCCGTAAACGGCATTCTCTGAATACTCGACATTAAGGACCTTTTTAAAAAGATATTTCTGAATTGCCAGTGCTTTTGTCAGATCATTTTCACGCACACACTTATTGAATCTGGCTAAAACATATTGTTCCTCTTTTTTACCCTGTATCTCGTAAACAACGTTCATGGTGATCTGAGCATAGCGGTGGTTTTTGAGGAAAGGCTCCATCTTTTCTGAAAGGTTGTTCTTTCTTATATAGTCCTGTATCTCACTTACCGGTTTTCCGGCAAGGGAAGCATATTCGGTACCCACGATATCGTTATTGAAATCATTGATATTATCGCCGGTAGTAATATTTGAAACAAACACCCAAACACACCCAACACA
>CAZEWB010000634.1:0-2978 GCA_964515655.1 uncultured Bacteroidales bacterium | reverse complement strand
TATCGCCGAGGCCGGTTTCGCATGCGGAGAGGACGACGAGTTTTGTTTTTGACAGATCCAGTTGGGTTACTTCCTGCGCGGTAAGAACTCCGTCTTCACCTTCTCCGACAAAACGCTGATTCCATACATTGTTGGCTCCTGCCATTGCCAGACCTGAGCGCATAAGTGGATTTTTGTTCTTTGTAAATTGCCATAAGCCGAAACCGGTATTTCCTCCACGAAATGCAACAAGTCCCGAATCGGCTTTCTCTTCTGTTTTTTCTTCTTTTATCTGTTGTTCCGGTTCGGGATAGAAGAATCCATGCGTAGAAACATGCAGGATATTGCAGTTTGATGCTATTGATTTAATTATGTCTTCTGTTGCTGCAGTTCCGGATAAGTATGTTGTTCCTATTTTTTTCTTTCTAAATATTTCGGCGATTTTATCCGTTTCGGTTTTTGTACCCGGCAGGTAATTCCATATTTTTTCAGTTGTGGTGTCGGTTGAATATTCTATTCCTCCGAATAATCCTGCGGTAAGTTTTTCATCCCATATTGTACTTTCGGGCATAGCAACTTTTCCTGTAGAACTTACCTGTTGAAGATTGAAATTATCGCAGATGTAAATGTTCTTTCCTTTTCCCAGCGCAGCAAAAGATACTTTGTGTAAAATGCCATCGGGTGAATAATAAACCGTCTTTACATCTTTAAGATATGGCTCAAGTGGTTGCCATATTAATTTGTAAAGAGCTTCGTTAGTGTTTTCATTAGTACCATAAACCCCGTTTACATATTTAAAATTGTTTTCGCCTGAAATTCCGATGATCGTTTTTATTTCATGCTCTTCAAATAGGCGTATCATTTCGGGTTGTTTGCTTTCGGGAGTAATTATAAGCGCGCAATACAGCACAGTATCCCGACTGCTGCCACTGCCGCTATTACTGCCGCTGTTCCTGAAATGTATGAACTCAATAGCTGCTTCTCCGGGTTTAAGGCTGTTTTTTACACTTTCCCAATTAATGTTTTGCAGTTTTTCAAAATCACTAAATATCTGCGAACTATGCACTAAATCCTTTTCAATAATATTCGCTTGTTGTTCAAACTCTTCAGGGTTTTTATTACGTTTTGAAATTTCAGTTGAATACAGGTTTGAGATTTCTTTTTTTAGGCCAATCCACTTTTCGTATTGCGAAATAAGTGCAGTATCGTTGCTGTTTAAAATTGCTGTACGCATGGCTGTGGAAGACTTTAGCAGCAAGCCTTTATTTTTTACTACATTATTAAATACCGTTGGGGTTATTTCAGGATTTTCTGTTTTGTACCTGAGGGAAAAAGAATAAAAATTTGCAAATTTTCCTGCCTGGGTTTTGAAGTACATTTCTTTTTCCTTTTCAGATAAAAATGAAAAGTTTTGGGCGATTGCTCCATTAATTAATTCAAGACACTCTAAATACAAAGGTTCAGCAACAGAGTAATTGCCCATTGTACAGTATAAATCGGCTAGATTGTATAAGGAATTTGCATAATCAGGGTGTTTTTCACCCAGAACTTCTTTTCGGATGTTCATTGCATCTATAAACAAAGACTCTGCTTTTAAATAATTGTCAGTAGCAATTTCACTAGTGGAAGCGGAATTGCCCATCTCTTTATATAATCCGGCTAAATTGTTTAAATCTAAAGCATAATTAGGGTGTTTTGCGCCAAGTGATTCCTTATCAATGTTCATTGCTTGTATATACAAAGGTTCAGCTTTGGAATAATTGTTCATAGTATTATATAAAAAGGCAAGATTGTTTAAAGAAGTGGCATAATCAGGGTGTTTTTCTCCTAGGGCTTCTTTTAATAGATTCATTGCCTGAATATATAAAGGTTCGGCTTTGGAATAACTGCCCATATTATTATATAAAAAAGCGAGATTGTTTAAAGACCTGGCATAAGAAGGATGTTTTTCTCCCAAAGATTCTTTGCGGATGTTCATTGCCTGAATATATAAAGGTTCAGCTTTGGAATAATTGCCCATATTATCATATAATGATGCTAAATTGTTTAAGGAACTAGCATAAGAGGGATGTTTTTCTCCCAAAGACTCTTTACGGATGTTCATTGCCTGAATAAACAAAGGTTCGGCTTTGGAATAATTGCCCATTGTATAGTATAATACGGCGAGATTGTTTATATGGGTGGCATAAGAAGGGTGTTTTTCACCAAGGATTTCCTTTTTAATATTCTTAGCCTGAATATATAAAGGCTCGGCTTTGGAATAATCGCCCATATCTCTATATAATCCGGCAAGTTCATTTAATGTTGTTATATAATCAGAATGTTTTTCTCCAAGAGTTTCTTTAAGAATGTTCATTGCATCAATAAATAAAGGTTCTGCTTTGGAATAATTACCTATAGCCCGATATAATGCAGCAAGATTGTTTAAGGAAGTAGCATATAACGGATGTTTTTCTCCAAGAGTTTCTTTAAAGATTTTCATTGCTTCAGCGTACAAAGGCTCAGCCTTGGTATAATTACCTGTAGTTTCATATATTAAAGCAAGGTTGTTTAACGAACTGGCATATGAGTGTTTTTTTTCACCCAGTAGAACCTTTTTTAGTTCTTTTTCTTTTTCACAGTATTCAATAGCTTTTTTATAATTACCCAGATAGTAATTTACAACACCTATTTCGTTTAGCATATTTGCATATAGGGTATCATTTTCACCTGTTTTTTCTTTTGCAGCCTGAAGGGCTTTTTCAGCATATACAAGAGCAGTGTCATAGCTTTCTTTGGCTATATATTTTTGACGAAGGGAATCATAGGTTTGCCATGTTTGGGAGAAGCTGTCTGAATTGTAGACTAAGCCAATTACGGATACTAATAAAAAGCATTTGAATTTATTTTTCATTGTTATTCTGATTTAAAAAAACATTAAGTTATTCAATTAAAACAAAAGATCCCCAATAATATGGATCATACTTCTTCCGCATCTCCTTCTGTGTTTCGTTGAAGGC
>CAZEWB010000633.1:0-2980 GCA_964515655.1 uncultured Bacteroidales bacterium | reverse complement strand
TTGGCAATTGACAGTAGGCAATCCGACCCGCAAATTGCCGACTGCCGACTGCCGACTGCCGACTATTTTATTTTATTCAAACCAAAAGATATAGTGTCAGGTGATTTCTACTGGGCAACAAAGATCAACGAATGGCTAATCGTCACTGTGGCTGACTGCACAGGTCATGGTGTGCCGGGCGCTTTCATGAGCATGCTCGGGGTAAGTTTTCTGAATGAAATTGTCAGGAAAAAAGAGGTTACAAAAGCAAGTGATGTTCTGAATCATCTAAGGAATTCAATAATTGAAGCATTGCAACAAAAAGGTGATTCGGATGAGCAGAAAGACGGCATGGATATCTCTATTTGTGTAATAAATACTAAAACACTTATGCTGCATTATTCCGGAGCGAACAATCCACTTTATCTGGTTACTGGTTGCTCGTCTCTGGTTACTGGTAAGCATAACCAGAAACCAGCAACCAGAAACCAGCAACTAATTGAAATAAAGGCCGACAAACAACCTGTTGCAATATATGTAAAGATGTCCCCTTTTACTGACAAAGAAGTACAGCTTCAGAAAGGCGACTGCATTTACCTTTCAAGCGATGGTTTCGAAGATCAGTTCGGAGGGCCAAATAACAGGAAGTTCATGGCAAAACAATTAAAGCAATTGCTGGCAGACAATTCTCTTCTTACCATGGCTGAACAGAAAGAGGTATTGATAAGGGCCTTCGAGAACTGGAAAGGCGATCACGAGCAGATTGACGATGTGACCATTCTTGGTTTAAGGATATGACAAACACCGTTCCCTGTTTACTTCTTTATCAGAAAACCCTTCTTTATTCAAAATAATTTGCAGATATTTATATTCAAATTTCACTTCGTTTTATGAAAAACAGGTCTTTTTATTTCATTTTTATTATACTCCTGGTTTGCCAGAATATTTTTGCCGGAACTCAATACTACAGGCTTTCTTTTCGGGACGATCCTTCAACAACAATAGTAGTAGGTTGGAGTGATCTGGGAACATCGACAAATGCGCAGGTTTATTATGGGGCCACCGATTTCGGAACAAACTACCTTAGCTATCCTAATGTTCACGGCATCGACAGGACAGTGAATCACAAAGGACTTGATAACCGGTTTGCACGACTCACAGGCCTGACTCCAAACACCGTTTATTACTTTGTTATTCGAGATGATGCCGGCACAAGCGCTAGAATGATCTTTAAAACCTTGCCGGATAATGCCAACACTCCTGTCACTTTTATTTCAGGCGGAGACAGCAGGACCGGGATAATCGGTGAATATGAATACAGCCAGTGCAGAACCAGAAGACAGGATGCAAATATACTTGTGTCAAAACTACGCCCTTCCTTTGTCGCTTTCAGCGGCGACTATGTTTTTTCTATTCCCGAAATATGGATCGCTTCAACGAATGCGGCATGGGAAGACTGGTTTACCGACTGGCAACTTACCATTACTCCCGATGGCCAGATTATACCACTGATCCCTGCTTTCGGCAATCACGAATTGTCAGATGACGTTTATTATATGTTCGATGTCCCTGACAATAACACATATTATTCATTAAGTATCGGCGGAAAACTGCTTCGGTTGTACACTTTAAATACTGAACTAAATTGTAACACAACTCAGCAAAGCTGGCTCTCCAACGATCTGCAGTTGCACACAAACAATACAAGTGAACCTTACTGGAAATATGTACAATATCACTATCCTTTTGTTCCTCACGCTTATTATACGCCTAATACAACCATGATCAACTGCTGGGCTTCTTTATTTCAGTCTTACAAAGTAAAACTTGTTTCAGAATCACATGCTCACATTATAAAATATACGTGGCCAATCGTTACGTCATCGGCAACCGGAAGCGACAATGGTTTTATAAGGGACGATGTAAACGGAATTGTTTATATCGGTGAAGGCAGCTGGGGCGCTCCTTTGCGGGATCTGTACACGGACTATTCTGCTGACGCTGCCTACAACTGGACAAGGAACCAGGAAAAAATACCGGGATTTCAGATCGTATGTGTTTCGAAACAAAAAATTGAGGTCAGAACTGCCCGTCTGGATAATGTTTCAGGAGTCGGTCAGGTTGCAATAAATGATCCTCCCTGTACTTTACCTGTCAATATTGTTTTATGGAATCCCAGTAACGGCGGTGTGATCACTATTAATAATAACTCACTTTCATCTGATGCTTCGCTGATGACATTAACAACAAGTGAAGGAACTCTAAACCCTGCTTTCGACTCAACTATTTTAAGTTATTCCGTTATCCTCCCCAACGGAACCACAGTTGTACCGACCGTCAGCGCAACAATCTCAGATCCTGATGCAACTATACAGATCACTCAGGCTACAAGTTTAACTGGTACTATAATTGAACGTACTGCTATTGTACTGGTGACAGCCGAAGATGGGATAACAACAAAAGTATACAGTGTTCTTTTCAGCGTGGATCAGACGGGGATCAATACCATCACAGCCGGAAGCAAAGCAATTATATATCCGAACCCGGGTACGGGCATTTTTAATATCGAGTTCTTCGATAAACAACAGAACCTTGAACTGGAGGTTTACAATTCATTAGGGCGACTTATAAAATCCGAAAGTGTTTCTTCTCGATCCATATACAAACTTGATCTGTCGAAAGAGGAAACAGGGACATATTATCTTTATATAAAAAGCGGAAAACTATTGGATCGGTTTAAAATTGTCCTGATAAAATAAAACAATGGGTCACTCTGAGACCACCCAACTATAACCAAAAATTATCCTAAAAGTGAATTGGCGGTGTCGAAGAGTGTGCGAGGGCATGTGCGCATATTTCGACACGCCTGCGATATGTATGATCAGTTCTTCATGGTTTTGTTAGCAGGCGGCTCAATATGACTGAGTGTTGTGTTTTAATGTTATAGGTATCCCCACTACCAACCACGTCTTGTAAATTCAATGGTTAGTTTTATAGTTGC
>CAZEWB010000632.1:0-2983 GCA_964515655.1 uncultured Bacteroidales bacterium | reverse complement strand
GGATCGGCTGGTACTATGGAAAAAGACCTTAAATGTTTTTGAAGAATATCCTGTGTGTGTTTGGGTTGGGTGTGCTGGAAGATAGAAATTTTAAAAACGGGTAATCAGGAATTAAAGTCCGAAGATAACTGTACTTTTTATCAGCAACCTCACAATGACTTTTTATGGATACTTTCGGAGCAGGGATTAATAGGTATCATATTCTATCTTGCTTTTGTTTTTGTCATCTACCTTTATCTGTTTCGTATTATAAGAAGGACGAAAGATAAATCTGACAGGTTGTATTTTCTGTTAATGTTTTTTGGCTTTACAGGATATTTCACATATTCTTTTTTAAGTTTTCCCAAAGAGCGTATAGAGCATATAGTTTATCTGACTTTTATGATTGCCCCTGTAATAGGTTACCATGACCATTTAAAGAAAAACAAACAAATCGCTAAACAGCCGAACAACAATAAAGCAGTTATAATGTTCTTTATTTTAATTCTTATTATTACTTTTCTAATAGGAATAATCCGGCTTAAATCCGAAATACACACAAAAAATGCATACTTAGCCAGAGAAAATCAGAAATGGGATCTGGTAGTATCGGAAATTAAAAAAGCCGAATCCTTTTTATACAAAATTGATCCCATCAGTACACCAATTATGTGGTACAGCGGGCTGGCTAATTTCAATATGGGCAGGACAGAGGACGCATTTTACGATTTCAAGAAGTCTTTTGAAGCTAATCCTTATCATATTCATGCAATTAATAATCTTGGAACATGTTACGAAATTATGAACAACCATTCTCAGGCAATTGACCTGTTCAAAAAGGCAATTCAGATAGCACCCAATTTTGATGACGCGCTTATGAACCTTGCAGCCGTATATTTCAATACAGGTATGGTTGACAGCGCTTATAACACATTTTGTAAAATCGTACCCGACACACTTAATTACAAGTATAAGCATTTCTTATTAGTGATTGTCAAGGGGAAAATAAACGAACTTACTAATAAAGAAACTGATGAGCAAAAAAAATCATTTTACAAAAATGTTGCTTCTTCAGAAGTCTGGATGACAAACATACATATGAAAACAATTGCAGAAAATCGTACGTTTGAAGAACAATTAGTGCTCGATTATAAATGGATTGTTGAAAATTAAATTAAATATTTTATCTTTGGCTTTTTATTGATGTATTTTCTTACAAATATCTTTTTCAATAAATTGAGGTACTATCCAGCAATATTATGAAGCAGTTAACCAGATTTTTTTCTCATCCTGTAATTTTCACAACATGAAAACCACAATTATTTTATTTGTTTTGCTTTTTTCATCTGTATTTGCAAATGCTCAAAGCATTAGTGGAACAAACCCCAATTCGGCAAGTAACGGACAAACTATAAGTGTAAACATCAGCGGGCAAAATACACATTTTCTTCAAGCCACAAATACCAGTAATGTGTGGCTCAGGCAAGGTACAACATACATTTATCCTCATATCATGAACGCTGTAAGCAACTCATTAATTACAGCTCAATTTATATTTTGTTCCACATATCCAACCGGCTCATACAATGTTAATGTTTATGATCCATCTGATGGCACATTAACCTTAGCAAACGGTTTTTATCTTAGTCCTTCACCCACTACGCCCGAAATTGCAACTGTGGATCCGGATACAGCTTACAGGGGAACAACTCTTTCAGTTTCACTCAGTGGTCAATATACACATTTTACTCAAGCCACCACAGTAGTTAGCGTATGGTTTAAACAAGGCACTTATACAATTTCAGGGTATAATGTTCAGGTTAATAATGATGCCAGCTTAGTTGCTGATGTAAACATAGGCAGCAGTGTCCCATTAGGTTTTTATGATGCCTATATAAATGAGTGTCCCGATGGCACTATTATGAAACCCGCCGGATTGTTTATTCAGAACTGTTATACGCCGGTTACGGCCAACGTTCCTATTGGGCCGGATACGGTTTGCTATGGAACCGATAGCAGTATTTATTTCATACCTTCAGTTACCTATGCCAGCGGTTATACGTGGTATCTGAATCCCAGCACCGCCGGCACTATAACATGGACAGGTACAACTTGTGTTGTTCATTGGAATTCGTCTTATCTGGGTAATGCAAATATTACAGTACGAGGATATAATGGATGTGCTTCCGGTGCCGTTTCTGCACCAATGGATGTTTATATCAGGAACATCCCTTCGACGGCCAACGTTCCTTCAGGGCCGGATACGGTTTGCTATGGAACCGATAGCAGTATTTATTTCATACCTTCAGTTACCTATGCCAGCGGTTATACGTGGTATCTGAATCCCAGCACCGCCGGCACTATAACATGGACAGGTACAACTTGTGTTGTTCATTGGAATTCGTCTTATCTGGGTAATGCAAATATTACCGTACGAGGATATAATGGATGTGCTCCTGGTGCCGTTTCTGCACCAATGGATGTTTATGTCCGGAACATTCCTTCAAATGTACAGGCTATAAACGGACTCGACTCTGTTTGCATCGGAGACTTACTATACTATTACGTTGACTCTGTCGCTAATGCCACGTCATATTTATGGGATTTCCCGGTTTTTTTTACAGGCTCAAGTACCGACAATGAAATTTATACAACTGCATTGCCATCTGCAAGTTCCGGAACTATTACAGTAACACCGTTAAATTCATGTGGTGCCGGATTGCCCTCTACCTTATCAATTACTGTTAACCCCATACCCGCTACTCCGGTCATTAATTTTATAAACGACACCCTGTTTTCCAGTTCGCCTGTCGGCAATCAATGGTATAATAGTTCCGGCCAAATTGCCGGAGCAAACGATAATTTACTGGTACTTGTTTCCTCAGGTACATATTATACAATAGTGACATTGAATGGTTGCAGTTCGGAAATTTCTAATAGTTATGTCTATACCAACGGTATAGACATAACTATTAGAAAAAAAAACCCAAACACACCCAACACA
>CAZEWB010000631.1:0-2997 GCA_964515655.1 uncultured Bacteroidales bacterium | reverse complement strand
TCGTATACAGCATTCCTTTGCTTGATGTAAGCTGGAGGGTTATACTGCTTATGTTTTTGTAATTGTCTTTCTGGTTCTGCAAATGTGTAATGAGGGGCTTGTCGGCATACCATCCCAGGAATTCAGAAGATTTCTGCGGGTCAATGTATACAATAAAATTCGATTTTTTAGAAAGACCGTTGCAGACGCTCCTGAACGACTTTTCGGAAGCAAGGTCTTTTTTTAATAATATGGTATACTGCAGATCACGTAACGAAGAAATGCTGTTGCCAAAGACCATGTAATTGCCTATGAACGTCAGGTACCTTGTTTCGACACGAGAAAAGAGGTTGCCGAACATCATGCGGGTGAGGTAGGGTACAGGCATTTCGATTATTTCTTCGGCAAAATCTTTATCTATGCTTGCAGTGTGAATGTATTTTTCAAGCGAGTCGGCGCCCAGTTTTGTCTTTGCCGATAATATCTTAAGCATTTCGGTACGGGCCTGATCCCTGCTTTTTACTTTAACATATACGAAGTGGTTGTCATCGAAACTGTTGTTATTATCAGCGTTGTAGACAAGTACTGCCTCGTTGTCGAATATAGATGCTGTGATCTCTTCTATGTCAATTTTGTAATCCTTTTTCAGTTTATCGATCGGTTCCCTGAATTCCGAATAACTTCCTTCCTTTTCGTAGAACAGCCCCAGGCTTTTCCTCCATTGTTTGTAATCTGTGATACACAACGCTGCAAAAGTCCCTGTTGATGCAGGCAAAACTCCTGAAAATTCCATTTCGGAAGGCGACTGTTCGACAATGCATGGTAGATAATCACCTATGGAATCGTTGCCATGGATGAACCCGTTGAAAAGTATCTGGTCGGGTTTTATGTGAATGTCGAACTCTCCCCACGAGGCAAAGTTTATAAAGGAAATAACATTGCGCTTATGCTTTTTGTCGAGGAACTGCGAGATAAAGCGCGGAAATTCCCTGAAATTGATATAAAGGTGGCCGTTGACCTTTTCACCTGCCGTTTTCTGGACTTTCAGAAAGTCTCTGTCATCCAGTATACAGTAAGGGGAAAGGAACTGGCGGATGGCATCTTCGATAACGATTGTTGAATAGCTGAACATCAGAACGCCACCTATGATGGCGTATTGCAGGCCTGTGGCTACTCCGGGTGTAGTGGTCACTACCTGGTAAAGGGCGATGTCCTCGTACTTCTGCTCTATCACGCATCCCTTTTCCCCTGTCTCACTTTCAATCATTTCATTCACAATATCGGGAGCTACCGGTGAAGCGGTCTGAAGGAGATACAGGATGCCGGTCTCTTCTTTTCCGGTAAGGTGGAACGAAACAACAGCATTGCATTTCCCAAGCGGGAACAAATAAAGGCTCTTTTTAATAAGAGTATCGATACGGCATAATTGTGTGTCTACCCTGTGGACCTCTTCCGAAGATGCGAGGGCTTTCCATACCAGATTCTGGGAACGGAGCAGCGAAATGGTACTGAGAGCATCATCTGATTCAAAAATTATTGAAGCGTCTACCGGGACAAGTCTGAAAAGGCTGTTTACCTTGGTCTCTTTACTCTGGTAGAAGAAATATCCCAGCAACGCGGCTGTGATGATAACGATCAAAAGGATAAGGATCAATAATTTTTTACCAAAGCGGTTCATTATATTATTTTGAATAACAAAAATACATGAAAAAATTTGAAATAGCTTATAAAAAATAAGAGGTTATAAACATGTACATAGTGAATAAGTCAGAGATAGATAGGCTAAGGCTAAGGTTGAGGCTAAGGTCAAGGTCAAGGTTGAGGCTAAGGTCAAGGTTGAGAGACGTACAACTTTCTCGATCTCGACCTCGACCTCGATCTCGACCTTGACCTCGACCTTATGAAATTTTAATTAATTTTACCCATCTAATAAATGCTTATGAAAGTCCGCGTACGTTTTGCTCCAAGCCCCACTGGCCCGCTGCACATAGGCGGTGTCCGTACGGCGTTGTTCAATTATCTCTTTGCCCGCAAAAATGGTGGATCAATGATCCTCCGTATCGAAGATACCGATCAGGGCCGCTTTGTTCCCGGCGCTGAGGAATATATTGTTGAATCGCTGCAATGGTGCGGGATCGACTTTGATGAAAGCCCATTAAAGGCGGGCCATTTGCCCCATACCGCCAGAGCGAAAGAAAGCACATATATAAAGAGTATGCACAGCAACTTGTCAGCGATGGTTTCGCCTATTACGCTTTCGACAGTCACGATGAACTCGAAAAAAACCGCAAGGAATGCGAAGCGCGCAAGGAACAGTTCCAGTACGATTCCGCCACGAGGCATATGATGAAGAATGAACTCACTCTTCCCGCAGTAGAAGTGAAAGAATTGCTTTCGTCCGGAGCGCCGTATGTGATAAGGTTTAAGATCCCTGCCGAAACAAGTATCTCTATGGTCGACATTATCCGCGGGGATATACATGTGAATTCATCTACGCTTGATGATAAAGTTCTGTTCAAGTCCGACGGCATGCCCACATATCACCTTGCAAATATTGTTGATGACCACCTGATGGAAATAACCCATGTTATCCGTGGTGAGGAATGGCTGCCATCACTTCCGCTGCATTATCTTTTATATGATGCTTTTGGGTGGGAAAAACCTAAGTTCGCACATCTGCCACTTATTCTTAAACCCGACGGAAAAGGAAAACTAAGCAAACGTGATGGTGACAAGGGCGGCTTCCCGGTATTTCCGATAAACTGGAAAACTCCCGAAGGAGAAGTTTATCCCGGATACCGCGAATCAGGTTATTTCCCCGCTGCCTTTGTAAACATGTTGGTATTGCTCGGCTGGAACCCCGGCGGCGAGCAGGAGATCTTCAGCATGGAAGAACTTATAGAACTTTTCAGTCTCGACAGGGCAGGAAAGGCCGGTGCACGATTCGACCCCGATAAAGCAAAGTGGTTCAACCAGCAGTATCTCCGCAAAAGAATGCCTTCGGAACTGGCAGAGGAA
>CAZEWB010000630.1:0-3004 GCA_964515655.1 uncultured Bacteroidales bacterium | reverse complement strand
CAAAAACTTAATGCTTATCTGAAAGAGATTGCCGATGTTTGCGGAATTACAAAGAATATCTCAACGCATACGGCCAGACACACTTTTGCGACTACTGTAACGCTTAACAACGACATCCCTATTGAGAGTGTTTCAAAGATGCTTGGACACAGTTCTATTACAATGACGCAAACCTATGCCCGACTCCTGGACAAAAAAGTTGGAAAGGACATGGAGAAAATCCACGACAAATTCACTACCGGGAAAGTAAGCCTGACATTCTCACCAATCTGCCAGAATTAATCAGAAAGCCCTGTTGCAAAGCAGGGCTTTTTTGTTAGTTTCGTGCTGTATTATTTTCTCTGAAATCTAATAAGACTAACGCCCGGTAGTCTTATACATTATATATAAAGGGTACTTTATCCGATTCCAAGTGCAAATTATTGAAAGTTTTTGAATAAGCAACGGCAATGCTCACTCTGGCTGTAATCCCTCGTAATTTTGTATAAAAGCATTATTATGGCCAAAACAATAAAAACACAAAAGCAGTTAGCCCAGGAATATAATGTCCATAGGAACACCTTCCGCAAATGGATAATGCCGATTGAAAAGAAATTGAAACTTACCAAAAGACCACTCCGGGAATGGCAGATCAGGATGATCTATGAGTTTTTGGATGAGCCGTAACGACCCCGTGCTTCCAGCAGCGGCACATTCACGGGGTTTTATGTTTTCGTTTATGGGTCATAAGTATAGATTATTTTGTTAAGTTACAGTCCAACGAAAGTAAAAATCAAACGCTACAAAGTCTGCCGTTACTGGAATCACGTGTTAGCGTTTCGTTGGTTTATTTGACTATTAATCAATTCCATTAAAAGTACCTAATAGCGCGTACACTATGTAAATTACCTTTACTATTTTCAGGAAGTTGCAACCCATTGTCGAATGATTGACTCCATGCACAACAACCTGAATTATTCCATTCTGTTGAACTCCAATAGAAATTATTGGAGAAACCACCAATCTCATATTTTTTTGAATGGAGAATTGAAAGTTCAGACTTACTTGGTAAGTACCAATCTGAATAACCTCCTAAGATTAGGTCATAACACAACTTGGCTGCAATGCTATCATTTTGACATTCCGAAATAATGTCATTTGTATTTTGTAAACCAGTTCCGATTGCTGAACCATCTGCTCCAGTTATTTCAATACTATAACAGCCCCATTCTGCTCCAGAACTTTGATCATAAGGTGTTGCAATAAATCCGTGTTGAACATTTGCATTATAGCCTGAATCTTCAGGTTGTAAAATATAAGCAATGATTCCACCTTGATAATTTTGTCCAACGGCTAAAATCTGAGGTGTCACGGAATCATCATTCTTATCTTTTTTGCAACTAATCACCAAAACAATAAAGGTACTTAGTATTACAAATTGATAATTCCCGATGGTGTTTCTTATTGTCATAAATTCTTTTTTTTTATCAATGAACGGTAACATCCAAATAACCATACTAAGGATTGTACAATACATACAAGTTTAATCAATTACTGTATAACATGTAAGTACTTCGTTTACAAAGATACTGAAATACAATTGAAATACAAAATATTTTCGCATAATCTTGCCCAACCCCATTCAACTTTGCCAACTTTGTTTCGACTTAGCCATAGTATACAGAGTATGCCGGAACACCTTCCGCAAATGGATTAAACCTATTGAAAAAAACTGAAGTTAACCAGAAAACCACTCCGGGGATGGCAGATCAGAATGATTTATGAGTTTTTGGATGAACCGTAACTGGGTGTGTGTTTGAAATATTGTAAAGATATTCTCTATTCTTTTTTTGATTTCAATTGTCGTAGAATTTCATCTATTTTATCATCAATGATCAATATCTCTTTATTGGGGGCTTTTTGTCTAATAATATCATAATTCCAATAATCATTAATTAAATACTTGATGTTATTGAAGTATTGCAAATGACTTTTAAATTGATCTAATTCATATTCAGGGAAATCAAACTTAGCATCTAAATAACCTGCACCATCGAAAAAGTAAAAATTATTTATAGCATATTCATAACCTGCGTGTTGATAACGCTCATTAATAACTTCAAACTGTGGGGTTTTTTGATGTAATCCACTACCAACAGACAAAAGGCCTATTGAAATTGAAATTTTAAAATTTTTATTATTCCAAGTAATTTTAACTGAATGTTTACCATCATACACAATAGAAAAGTCTGTATTATATGGTATATGGAATTTATTTGTAAATAGTGTTTTTTTCACTTGTTCAAAGTCCCATGACAGCTCGTTTACGACCTTTAAACCATTTATATATATTTGGGAAATATCAATTTCAACGCTTGGAAAAAGAGAAGAGTCTGGCATTGTACCTGAGTTAACTCTATCAAACCCTTTGTTAATTATGATATGCCATGAATGCATGAAAAAGTCAGAAATTGAATATAATATAAAATACGGAAACATCTCAATTAAAAACGAGTTAAACTGATTATGATCAGATTTTAGTCTTTCAATATCATTATTATTAAGAAAACTAAAAAAAGTACCTATACTGTAATTGCCATGCGGAAATGGATTTCCAATTGTATTTAATTGTTTATTAAAGTTTACTGCAATACGAAAGGGGTTAGTATATATAGGATCTTCTGGATTTTTAAAAATCCATTCAAGTTGGGCATCAGAAACAAGTTTTCTCCCATGACTTGTACGAATATAGTAAACTCTATTTTTAATTTCGTTACCATTTCGACCATTAATAAAGGCGTGAGGAATACTTTTCCTTTTAGGAATATAAACGATAAATAGGTCAATATCAACAGTCTCGATAATTTCAGTTATACATTCTATAACCGGGCTTATTTTATGAAAGCATGCATTGTGTATATCTTCCTTGTATTCATCAACATTCCCTTGAAATTTTCCTTCAAAATGTCCTTCATTTGTTATTCCGAAAATTACTTTACCACCAAAACCAAACACACCCAACACA
>CAZEWB010000629.1:0-3004 GCA_964515655.1 uncultured Bacteroidales bacterium | reverse complement strand
ATAATAAAAATTTCAAATGGCAGAAGAATGGGTTCGGTACTGCTTATATGAATGTTACTAAACTCTCTTATCTGTGCAGGCGTTTCCAGGAACAGGAAATGGACTTTATTGTACTTAACAGGGACAATGGTTCGCCTGAACAGGGAGTGACCGCTACAATGTGGAAAGAACAATACAGCTATATAAAACAGGACTACGATTATGTAAAGGGAGGCACATATCTTACCGATGTGAACGGGAAATTCCGCATTGGAGCGCCCGGCGATTACCGCTACTTTTTCATGGAATTCCAGAAAGGGGACGACCATTTTGTCAGTGATGAATCATTTTATCAGTACAGGTACTACGGTTATGATAATTACGAATATTACAGGATATATTTCTTCACCGACCGCAGCATATACCGTCCCGGCCAGACAATCTTTTTTAAAGGGATAATTCTTAATACCGATAATAAATCGAACAAGATCGTCCCCAATTACTCAACAACAGTCACACTATATGATGTAAACTACCAGAAAGTTGCTGACCTTACCCTTAAATCGAACGAATTCGGAAGCATTCAGGGTTCATTTGTACTTCCGACAGGCACGTTAAACGGTCTGATGAGTCTTTCTGCAGGCAGCATGGGCACTCATTATTTCTCTGTCGAAGAATACAAACGTCCAAAGTTCGAAGTACAGTTCGACACTCTTAAAGAAAGCTTCAGGGTTAATGAGAAAGTGACAATTACAGGCCATGCAAAGGCATATGCAGGCTCATCTGTTGATAATGCTTCTGTCCGTTATAAAGTAACACGTCGCACATATTTCCCTTACCGTTGGTGGTATTGGTGGTATTATCCCACACTCGGAAGCGAAACAGTAATGGGCTTCGGTGAAGTAAAAACAGATGCCGACGGTAAATACAATATTGAATTCATAGCAAAACCTGACCTGACTGTCGAATCCAAATACTCACCCGCATTCACATACACGATAACTGCGGATGTAACAGATATCAACGGAGAGACCCGAAGTTCAAGCACCTCGGTAAATATCGGATATAAAGCCCTTGTCCTTAATTCCGACTGGTCGGATAAAGTAGACATAAGCGAAACAAAGGCCATTACTATTTCGGCCCTGAATCTGAACGGCGATAAAGTTGATGCAAAGGGACAGATCACGATCTGGAAACTCAAAACTCCATCTCAGGTCTTCCTTTCACGCCCATGGACAGCACCAAATATCATGATGATGAGCGAAAGCGAGTTCAAAAAGAGTTTCCCTCAGCTCGCATATAAAAACGAAGACAATCCTGTTTCGTGGGAAAAAGAAAAAATGATATTCTCGTGCGGATTCAACACTGCCGACTCAAAAATAATTGACCTGAAAAACCTGGCTACATGGGATCAGGGAAAATATTTCATTGAGATCGCTTCAACTGATAAATACGGGGAACCCGTTAAATCGGAAAACTATGTAACGCTTTTCAATCCTTTATCTGCACAAATATGTTCAAATGATGCCAATTTCTTTGTAAAAGTTAAAAACGTTGCAGAACCGGGCGAGAAAGCAAAGTATCTCATCGGATCTGCTCTTACTAACGTAAAGATCCTTTATGAAATTGAACATAAGAACAAGATTGTAAAAAGTGAATGGCTGATCCTTAATAAAGAACAGAAACTCATTGAGATCCCGATAACTGAAGATCACCGCGGTAATATTTCTGTTCACTTTACTCAGGTTGCTTCAAACAGGGTTTTTCCTGAAAACGACCTTATCACTGTTCCATTTACAAACAAACAACTTGAAATAACCTTCGAATCCTTCAGGAACAAGCTTCTCCCCGGTGAAGACGAAGAATGGAAAATTCATGTAAAAGGAAAGAACGGCGACAAGGTCGCTGCAGAAATGGTGGCAACTTTATATGACGCTTCGCTTGATGCTTTTAAACCTCACAGCTGGGATTTCTCGCTGTATCCGGGAAATTATACTAATCTTTACTGGAACCAGGGGCAGTCATTTTATCAGACAACTTCTACAATGTACCAGAAAGACTGGAACGAATATTCCTACTATGTCCCCCGCACATACGACAAGCTTGAAATGTACGGGCTGCAGAATTACTTTTACTCATATTATTACTCGTATGGTTGGCTGGAAGACGGCATAGTTGCAGGAGTAGCCTGCGAAGAAAAGGCTATGAAAAAAGACGAGGCCAAGCCAGGTGATGTATACCGGAGTGCAACCACAGTATCTAAGGTAGCCTGCGACCAGGCCGCACAGGCCGACTATCTTGCCGAGGGTAATGCAGTTGGCGGAAAATCCGGATCAGACAAAGAATCCTATAACCTTCCTCCCGCCCCGCCTCCTATGCCCGACATGGGATCTGTTCAGGCCAGACAAAACTTTGCCGAAACAGCATTCTTTTACCCGATGCTGCAGACCGACGAGAACGGCGAAATAATTGTCACCTTTAAAGTTCCGGAAGCCCTTACAAAATGGAAGATGCTGGGAATGGCCCACACCAAAGACCTGAGAGTCGGGAATACTACCAATGAACTAATCACTCAGAAAGATCTTATGGTCACCCCCAACCTGCCACGTTTCATGCGCGAGAACGATAAGATAACTCTTACCGCCAAGATCGCCAATATGGGCGAAAATGAGATTGCCGGCCAGGCCCAGTTATTCATAATTGATGCATTAACCGATAAACCTGTAGACGCTCAGTTCGGAAACAATAGCGCCCTTAAACCCTTTACTGTTAAAAAAGGACAGTCTGCAAATGTCGCTTGGGAAATCAGCGTGCCCGAAGGTATGGAAGCCGTTTCATGCAAGATCGTTGCAGTTGCAGGAAAAATGTCGGACGGAGAACTTAACGTAGTTCCTGTTCTAACAAACCGAATGCTTGTTACCGAATCGATGCCCTTGCCGATAAGAGGCATAAACACTAAAGAATTCAAGTTTACAAAACTTATAAACTCAGGTTCCTCGTCAACACCACACCAAACACACCCAAC
>CAZEWB010000628.1:0-3008 GCA_964515655.1 uncultured Bacteroidales bacterium | reverse complement strand
GAATCAGGAGTGTACTGACGTACTCGACTGATTCGAAGGTCAAGAATAACGAAGATATCGGACATTATGGACAGACACTAATTAATCACTACCTTTGCCCTTCATTATGCCATCCTTCAACCCATACCTGCTTTACGCCAATGACTGTGGCGAAATTTTCGAAGACACATCGCTGCTGATGGCGGGGGCTTCGGGAATCCAACATATAATTCCGGAAAAAGAAACACTGATACAACTTCCCGAAGGCAGCGATATTTTTCACCTGCCGGGACGCAGGCCTGTTGGATGGGATCCGCTGACAAATAAGTTTGAGGTTTGTAAAAAAGGCTGGGCAGTGTCTGCTTTTGTGGCTCCCGCCTACACGATCTTTGCACATGCTGCATGGGAAACAGGAAAAGATGCGCCGCGGCTTCCGCTTTATGCATACAGCGCTGTAGGTTGGTATAAAAATAAGTTTTACGTTCCTGCCATGCGGATCGACTCCGATATTCGGCAGGACTGTTGTCAATTCGACCAGAAGATCGTTATCAAAAATGCAAAGGCATGGTTGAAAGCAAAGCCCGGCAATCGTTTGCTGAAACATCTTTCGCATTGCGCCCTTGTATATTTTTGTCCTGCGGCAAAAAATTATTTTCTTAACAGGTGGGAAGCGCCCCTGCCAACGTCGCCATCATGTAACTCGCGCTGCCTTGGATGCATCTCGTATCAGCCGAAAACAAGCGAGGTGGTTTCTACACAAAACCGCATAAGCTTTGTCCCCACTCCCGAAGAGATCGCTGAAATTGCAGTTGCACATCTCGAAACAGCGCCCGATCCTGTTGTCAGTTTCGGTCAGGGATGCGAAGGCGAACCACTGATGGTTTGGGAAACAATTCGTGATGCAATAAAACTCATACGTAAAAAAACAAACAAAGGCATAATAAATCTGAACTCCAATTCCAGCAAACCCGAAGCCATTGAACAACTCTGCAGGGCCGGCCTGCAAAGCATACGCGTAAGCATGAACAGCGCACAGGAAGAGATTTACAACGCATATTACAAACCCAAAGGTTATACTTTTCCCGATGTAATTGAAAGCATCAGTATTGCAAGAAAGAACAACATCTGGATATCACTTAATTTTTTTGTTTTTCCCGGCGTAACAGACCTGGAGGAAGAAAAAGAAAAACTCTGCGGGTTAATCGAAAAGTACAAGGTAAATATGATACAGTGGCGCAATTTCAATATTGATCCCGAGTGGTATCTGTCTGAGATCAGTTTACCAAAATCAGGAAAAACTATCGGAGTAAAAAAACTTATTGATCTGGTAAAAGCCAGGTATCCGTGGGTGTATAACGGATACTTCAACCCCGGCGAAGCTATTATAACATCTTACATGAAAAAACTGCCGAGATGAATTACAGGGAAACTTCAGATTTTCTCTGCAAACATGTTCCCATGTTCCAGTCGGTCGGTAAAGCCGGTTACAAGGCCGACCTCTACAACACACATTACCTCGACGAACTGTTCGGACACCCGCATCGTAATTTTAAAACCATTCATATTGCAGGAACAAATGGTAAAGGGTCGGTTTCATCAATGATAGCATCGGTGCTCACTGAGGCAGGATATAAAACCGGGCTTTACACTTCGCCTCATCTTATCGATTTCCGCGAGAGGATACGCATTAACGGAGCAATGATACCTGAACAGGAAGTGGTCGATTTTGTAGCTAGTTGTATTCCCATAATAGAAAAAATAAAGCCGACGTTTTTCGAGCTTACCACTGCGCTTGCTTTTCTTTATTTTGCAAAAGAAAAAATTGACGTTGCTATAATCGAAACCGGCATGGGGGGGCGCCTTGACTGCACAAATATAATCACACCAGAAATTTCTGTTATTACAAATATTGCATTAGATCACGTTGAATTTCTTGGAGACACTCTTTTAAAAATTGCCGGAGAAAAAGCAGGAATAATAAAAAAAGGCATTCCTGTAATTATCGGCGAAAGGCATCCCGAAACCGACATCGTTTTCGAAGAAAAGGCAAGGCAATGCGGCTCAGAGATTGTTTTTGCAGAGGACTTAGTTATTTGCGAACACGTTTCCCCACCTCCCCCCTCCCGTCATTCTGAACTTGTTTCAGAATCTCTCCTGCACACATACTCATTAAAAACAGAATCATCAGAAACAGAAATTTCCTGCACGTTGACCGGAATCTATCAAACAAAAAACATCTGCACTACATTTGCTGCACTCGAAATTCTTAAACACAAATTCGACATTAAAGAGAGTGCAATAAAAAGCGGATTCGAAAAAGTAAAAGAGAATTCCGGCATCATGGGGCGCTGGGAAGTCCTCGGACACAACCCGCTTGTGGTGTGCGATACCGGGCACAATCCGCATGGAATAAAAGAAGTGGCAAGGCAGATCGAAAGCTGTACTTACAAAGATCTGTACATGGTGATTGGTATGGTAAACGACAAGGACATTACTGCCATATTGCAATTGTTACCGAAAGACGCATATTACATTTTTACAAAGGCGGACATACCGCGGGCGATGGAGGCAGGTGTGCTGGCGGAAAGGGCGATGAATATTAAGGACGAGGTCAAGGACGAGGATGAGGATAAGGTCAAGGCCGAGGTCAAGGTCAAGGATGCTGCTCCCTTGATCTCGACCTTGATCTCGACCTCAACGGGTTTGAAGGGTGAAATAATCCCCGATGTATACAAAGCTTATCAGAAAGCGTTGTCGCTGGCTGGTACTGAGGACATGGTCTTTGTGGGAGGAAGTACGTTTGTGGTGGCGGATCTGCTGAGACAAATTGGATAATTAATTGCAAAAAAGGTCAAGGTCGAGGTCGAGAATGACTTCCCTTGATCCCGATCCTGACCTGAATTATTTTGGAAATATTATTGACTGAATTAAATAAAATCTTAAATTTGTACTCTCTTAACTGTTAAACAGATTAATTATACCATTACTTGTTATATATTAGTCCAAAGATGTTAATAACTTTTTTTTAA
>CAZEWB010000627.1:0-3013 GCA_964515655.1 uncultured Bacteroidales bacterium | reverse complement strand
CTATATATGCAACTCAGGATTTCAATCTGAAATCAACACCTATCCTGTTTTGATAGACCGGTATTTGTGCAAGGACCTTTTTAAGTATTGAGTATTCAAGCTCGCCGAGGTTTTTTGTGTTGAGCAAATTTGATATCTGGCTTTTGCTTTCGAGAAGGGCGGCCTGATTTTTCAGGCGCAGTTTCATCAGATAGCCGTATACATATATCATTTCGTCAATAACATCCTGTGGAATTATTTGCTTTGACTTTAATGCATTCAGCCTGTCAATAGTGTTGGTACACCATATATTATTTTGCAATGAATATGTCCGGGCAAACATGACGATATGGATAATGCACGCTTTCAGGTCTATTACTTCCGCCGGCTTATCAGTCAGAATGCCACCCGAAGAAAGCAGAACTGGTTTTGTGTTGTACGTGTTAAGCGCCAGGTGATATACGAAGACATTCTGCCGGCCTACCGTGGTTTCGACAATTTGTTTTAACCTGTCGCAAAACTTTTTATCGCCGTAGAGATTTCTGAAATCGAAGAAAATAATAGCATCAAGCAGGTTTTGCGGTTCGGGTGTTGTGATCCATTCGGTAAAATATTTTTCCCATTGGCTTATCGGTTTGTTCCACATCGGGTTTTTGGCCATGATATTTCCCTTACAGTATTTATAGCCAATGGAATTCAGCGAATCGCAAACCATTCCGCCCAATTTTATAAAGTAGTCCTGAACAGCAGCTTCGCGTTCTTTAGCGACGTCTTCGAAAACAATTGCATTATCCTGATCGGTCAAAAGGCTTTCTTCCATGCGGCCTTCGCTTCCAAGACAAATAAATGAAAAGGGAACAGGTGGTTCGCCGGTATCATTAATAACAAGTTCTATTACCCGTTTTATAACGGAATCGGAAAAAGAGGAAGTAATTCGCGTGATCTGCCTTGCCGGCATGTCGCTGTTTATTAATGATGTCACAAAAGCCTGTAATTTAAGATATGCCGTCCGTATCTCATCAATGTTTTCGGCTTTGCTTACATTATCGTTAAGGAACTGCAGAGAGTCGATCAATCTCTTGTATATATCTTTAACAGAAAATTGTCCTTTAATTTTATTTTCGCAATCTTTAATTATCAAGTGATTTATTTTCTTCTCGCGGCACAATGTCAACGCATCCCCGACAGACAGATTAATATCGGAATAAATAACAGGAGAACTCATGATAAGATAAACGGGATTATCGGGACTCAGGTTCAGCTTCAATACGCGGTTCTGAACATCGTCGCTTGTTACAATACCGATGAATTCACCTGTGTTCTTTGTGATAAGCAGGGTGTCGGTTTTTCTTTTGTACATCAGTTCAATGGCCTGGCCAATTGTAATATCGGAATCTGCAGAAGTGACCGGATATATAAAATCACCAACAGGTTGCTCTGTTCTGAAATTAATTGTCTTAAGTTCGGCAAGCATGTTTCTGAAATATTCGCGCTCTTTTTCCTGACCTGTAATATCTTCAATTATTCCGTCACATAAGAAATATTCAGAATCGGGATCGTTCATTAACACCAGCGATAATGATATTATTGATCCTTTATTCTTACTGTAGATCTTAAGTATTTTATTTTTTACAAATCCGTTAGAATTCAGAACATTTCGAAGGGTCTTTCTGTCGGTATGGTCGGTAAAAAACCGGAGAATATTTATCTTTGACAATTCGCTTATACTTTCGAAACCCAGGATCCTCAACGCAGTTTCATTAGCGTAGATGATCTTAGCGGAGTTGTCAATACGGGCTTTAAAAAATCCAAGGTTTAATGTGCCAATGAGTTTTTGGTAGTCGATTTTTGAATAATCCTCACTTCTGCCGGTTGAAATATCTTTTACAATAAGGATATTCACATTTTTACCATAGAACTGAGCTAACGAAGAAGTAACTGCAACCTCTGCCATTCCTCCGGTTTTCAACGAAAGATTAAGTTCAAACTGGCCTTCTTTGATGGTGGTTTGTGAAAATGCCTCAATAATATCTGCGTTGTTGTTCTTACTGATCAATTCATATACGGGTCGATTAATAAGTTCAGAATTATCAAAGCCGGTGATTTTTCCTATCACATTATTCGAAAAGCTGATTTTACCGTCCGACAACATTATTAGGCCCTCAGTAGCAGCCTCAACCAGCGCCCTGTATCTTTCTTTCGATTCTTTAAGTTCGTTTTCTGCTGTTATCCTTTTCTTTTCGGCGTTGAGACTCTGATTGGAAATGTACAACAGGAGCAAAGAAATTATGATTGTTATCCCAACCGATATCCACAACAGTCTTTTGGTCAGCGCCGATATTTCTTTTTTTACATCTTCGATATAAATACCAGTGCCAATTACCCAGTTCCAGGGTTTAAAAATTCTGACATATGAAAGCTTGGGAACAATTTTAAGCGAATCGTCTTTCCACTGCCACATATAATCTACATAACCGTGTTCCGACTTTTTAACTGTTTCAACAAATTCTACAAACAATTTTTTTCCATGCGGATCGGTAAAATCCGACAGGTCTTTACCGTCAAGGTCACTCCTGAAGGGATGCATGACCATAAAGGGCCTCATGTCTGTGATCCAGAAATAATCCTTGCTCTCATCGCCGTATCTCAGGTATTGTATGCGCGATTTTGCTGTATTCTGAGCATCTTCCTTTGATAGAAGACCGTCCTTTTCGTCTTTTTCATATTTTGCCAGTATGCTCCAGGCAGAGTTGGTGAGTTCCTTTATCATCTCTCTCTTTCCATCCATGATATTATCCTGAAAGCGGGGGATGATGATCAGAAAAATGGTAAGAATAAACAGAAGTATAGTAAGAATAGTGGGGAGAACGATCTTTAAATAATTTCTTTTCATACTGCGAAGTGATTGTCAGACAAATTTACACTTTTTTCAGTTAAGTAAAATTATACCAAAGTGGTATAACTAATAGTCCAAAAGCATGGGTCACTCTGAGCCCGCCTTTCCATTACCTTAGAAAATCCTAAAAGTTAAATG
>CAZEWB010000626.1:1083-3016 GCA_964515655.1 uncultured Bacteroidales bacterium | reverse complement strand
AGTACATTTTTTTATGCCCATTATGGACTTAAACTTATTAAGTAATGGTATTATATTGACAAACTGCAGTTATAAAAAACAAATATGAAAGTGTTAATACCAATACTATTCATTTTACTTTGCTGTAAAGCAACTGGGCAGAATTATTATAATTTTCCCCTTTCAAATACTATTTGGAATATATACCTAAACAATATCTGGTACAATACAAATACAGAAATGAAAAGGTATGCATTCTTTAACGACACAATTGAAATAAACAATAAAGTATATTCAAAGCTATATGATATTAATGATACGACATTGAATTGCAGCAATGCTACGTATTTGTTCCCTTTCAGGGAAGACAGCAGTAAAAAAGTTTACTTTTTATATGACACTACCGAAGTTTTGATCTATGATTTTTCAATTAATATCGGGGATACTATCTTTTATAATTACTTAATTCAGGGAGCATTAACTCCTTATGAACATTTTAAAAGACTTGACTCGATCGCATCTGTCGAAATCAATGCTCAGATTAGGAATATCTATTATTTATCTGGTGGCCTTACCGGAAATACTTGGATAGAAGGGATCGGCGCTATAGATGGAGAAGGCCTTTTTGCCCCGGTATCTGGTATCTGTTTATGTGGTGAACTATTAAATTTGGCATGTGTAAAACAAAATGATAGTGTTTTATGGGTAAATAACCCTATATGTAGCAGATGTTTCTGCAACCTGTATGTAAGTATGTCAGATAATGAAATAAATAACAAAATAAATATCTATCCTAATCCGGCAAACGATAAGTTAAACATAGACATTGAGGAAAAAGCATTCATTGAAATAATAAATGTTCAAGGACAGATCCTTGAAACCAAAAGTCTTGTAAATAAAACCAATGTTCTTGATATTTCAAAACTAAGCAGTGGGATTTATACATTGAGGATAAAGACAGACAAAGGCATTTCTGTAAGGAAACTTATTAAGCAATAAATTCTTTCTATGTCGCACTTGCCCCCGCACACTCTTCGACACCGCTATAATACCTATAGTATATTATTGCATTCATGACAGCGGGCTCAGAGTGACCCACGCTTTTTTAACAAACTATTATGAAATGGATTTGCAGGATTAACATGGTGGTGAAATTGTCAAATCCGAGATTCGAAGAACCTTGTCTTAATTCGGATTTCGTATTTTTAATTACGCTCTTTTCGCTCTTTCCCAGTTTACGCTCTGTTTTCCCCTGAAATACCTGAACAGTCCCAGGTAAACGGAGTAGTTCATCATGAACACATAATATGGAGCAAAAATATACCTGAAACTCAGCTTGTAATTTCTCAGCATCCAGCCTGCAAAGGCAAGGAGGTAAAACAGGCACTGAAGAGCAAAAACAATAAAATATACATTATACCACACAGGGTCAGTCAGCAATACAATTAGCAGGTTCAAGGCGAAAATAACCGGGAGGACAAAAGGAACCCAGAGCCAGCGCATCACCTTGTGGCTCAGAAACTGCCATGCAAATATTCCGTAATTGAACGGATTAAGAAGATATCCGATTCTTACCACCGACTGAATTCCTCCGGCAGAGATCCTGATCTTTCGTTTTAATTCTTCTTTTACATTTGCCGATGAAGTTTCGCTTGCATAAGCATCAGGTGTGTATGCGATCTTATAACCGCGGGCAACAATTCGCAATGAGATAATAAAATCATCAAGTAAAGTATCCGGTTCCACTTCGCTGAACAGATTCGTTCTGATTGCAAATAATTCTCCTGCGCCACCTACAGCGCTGTTTAGTTTAGCGTCAAGTTTTTTCAGGAAGCTCTCATATTTCCAGTATATACCTTCGCCGCTTGAGGCAGCATTGCCTGAACCAGTGGAAATGATCCTTTTTTCACCTGCTACGCAACCAACACCGGGATCGGAAAATTTTTGTGCGATT
>CAZEWB010000626.1:0-1073 GCA_964515655.1 uncultured Bacteroidales bacterium | reverse complement strand
TGTGTTGGGTGTGTTTGGGTTTTTTTTGTGCGAATATCTTTATTGATTCCTTGTTCAGTAAAGTGTTGTCATCGCTGAATACGACAAGAGGAGTTTTTACAAATTGCATCCCCCTGTTCATGGCCGCAATTTTCCCTTTTCGTACATGATGATGGTAAACTCCGATACCGGGATATTTTTCAAGCATTTTTTCTGTTCCATCGTCTGAACCGTCCGTCACCCAAATGATTTTCAACTTTTCCCGGGGATAGTCAAGTTCAAAACAGTTCTCAATTTTCTTATCAACGAAATCTTTTTCATTAAATGCAGCAATAAACAACGTGACCTCAGGAAGATCCTCTTCTTTTATCACTGCCGCTGTCTTTTTCTTTGATGTTTTTACAAGCAGAAACAACAGTATGGCATATCCTGCATATACGTAAAAAACAGTAAATGCTAAAAACCAAAAAATGATTTTAAACCATAACATAAGTGAGGCTAAATTACGAAAAATTCAGAAAGAAACGGGGATGGAATTGCCGTTGAAAATAATTGTAAGGCTTCTGTCGCATTCTCCGTTGCCGAAATTGGCCGAAAAATCAGTTGAAGCATCAGGGACAATGCGAATTTCGCCGGTAGTGATCTCTCCGTTGTTACAAACGTTATCAAAGAATAACTGTTTTGTAACAGTAACATCGAATGGTTTACCGCCGAAGTCGTTACCCGAAAAATCATGTATTCCTGAAGAATACCATGGGAAAGGATCAAGAGTGCGCTCGGTCCTGTCGTATTGTGTCTGAATTTTAAAATTCATATTGAATGTGACAGAATCAGCGCTGTTATTTATCACACTGCCGTTGATTATATTATATTCGAGAAACAGGCTGTCGGTGCTCAGAGTTGAGGTAAACGAGAACAATCCGTTTATTCTTCTGTTATCAATATAGAAATCATCGAAAGTGATATCAGCTTTCGACGGGTGTTGATCCCATAGTGTATTCAACCGGCAGATCATTGTTCCTTTTCTTATAATACTGTCAGGGCAAAGGACACCGGAACTGTCGAAACAGATCGTGACGATCTTTGGAAATGAA
>CAZEWB010000625.1:0-3017 GCA_964515655.1 uncultured Bacteroidales bacterium | reverse complement strand
CTTTTTCTACAATACACGGGTCTTCTTTTTTCGTAATGTTTACATACTTACCTAATTCTGTAATAAGTGTTTCTTTTGAAATGGGTTTTGCTATGTAGCCGCATAAAAGGCTTTTCATCAGTTCGTCCTTTAAAAAATCATCTGCATAAGCCGTCTGATAAATAATAACTATGTCCTTTCTAATATTCAGTATCTTTTCTGCCGTTTCAAAACCGTTCATGTCCCTCATTAAAATATCCATCAGTATCAGTACTACGCCGGGGTTCGTCCTGCATAGTTCAACTGCCTGAATGCCACTTGCTGCAGATATTACTTCAACATTGTACGGCGCCAGGTATGCTTCTATCAGCTTACGGTTATTTATTTCATCATCAACAACCATGATTTTGGGGATACTGTTATTCATATAATTCCTTTTTACATTTAACCAAACCCGTAGCCCAACCCATTAACTATAGACCATTTTCCTGACCAGTTGCTCAACCCATTAACTATTGACTTTTCAAAATACCAGTTGCTCAACCCATCTACCTTGTACCCATATAGATAATATTTACTGAGAATAATGTTCATATTATCTTGCCACCAGAATATAAGATGTTACAGCCAGTGCTACAAATCCGGCCACGCTTCCGAATATTGCATTTTTTATTTTTTTATCTTTGGCTGCGGTTTCATAGCCATATTTATAGTATGGTATTATTGATTCTTCATCTGTCGATTTGTAATTATCAATTGTTGTGAAACTTAGTCCGTATTGTTTCGCTTCCGGTGCTTCTGCAATAACTTTTACATTTACAGGTATCAGAAACGGCGTTTCCAGCTCTGGTGTTTTAATACCTGCGGCAAATACATAAGCAGCCGGGATGGTCATTCCCCAGAACCCGAAAAAGCCGCCTGTTGCCCCCGTCACAAAACCGGCAATTGTAGTAACAGGAGTGTGATAGTATTTCCGGCCGTCATTCAACCCATTAATATAAGCCTCCATCTGTTCAACAGAGAATTTGTTTTCTCCTGTTATATCCTGTGCGTACAGAACGGTCTTTGTAAATCCCCTTGATACCGAAAATAGTTCATCTTTATAAAAGCTATACTCTTTATCGGAAAGAAATCCTTTGCTTATAATGGATATTTCCTTTTCCTTTGCAAAAGTGATCTCCCCTGTTATTGTTTTTCCGCTAAGCAGCACAAGCGTGTCCTGCGAATATGTGTTAAAATGGAAAACCGCTGCTAATAATAATCCGGTTATTGTTGTTTTCATATACCCTGTTTTTCTTACAAAGGTACCTGCTTCCTTATCCGCCCGCAAGAGCTAAAGTGCTGAAAATAATACAGTATTATTACGTATGTAAGGCATTTTTTTATAAGTAATTTCTCTGCCCGGGGTCTTTATCAAACAGCCAGATAGCCCGTCATTTTCGAAAATTGCTGTACGCAGGCATTACCGGGCGACCGGGCGGGGAAGCAGGTGGTGTCACCCGCCAATTGCAGGGGCCTTCCCTGCGCTATTGACGTATCTAAATCGTTTTAAAGGTTGCTTGCGCCGGAAGCGATGGGAGATCACGCTGTCGGCAGTCGGCAATACCCTATATCTTCACCATTTTGTTTTTAATGGCATATACAACCAGCCCTATGGTATTTGTTGAGTTTGTTTTTTCGATCAACTTTGCCCTTATGCCATCAACAGTGCGATGACTTAAAAAGATTTTTTCGCCGATCTCTACATTTGTGTGTCCTTCGCAGATCAATTGAAGTATCTGCAGTTCCTTTTCATTAAACTTTATGCTGTTGGCAGAGGGTGAGTTTTTATTTATATATTTGTTTGCCAGCAGGGTCATTAGTTCCTCCGAAAAGTAACGGTTGCCCTGCATAACAGCATGGATGGCCTTCTCGATGGAGGACTGTGATACATTTTTTAGCAGAAATCCGGAAGCGCCGGCCTCAAGCATCTGCTGTAAGAATTCTTCCTCACTGAACATTGTAAGAGCAATTATTTTAAGGCCCGGTTTTATTTCCAAGGCCTTTTTTGTTGCTTCAACTCCACCCATTCCGGGCATTTTAATATCCATAA
Source organism: uncultured Bacteroidales bacterium (assembly GCA_964515655.1). Taxonomy (GTDB): domain Bacteria; phylum Bacteroidota; class Bacteroidia; order Bacteroidales; family GWA2-32-17. The sequence goes on along the minus strand of CAZEWB010000625.1, from coordinate 946 downwards.
ACACGATGTCCGTGCTAAGACCCGGCAATAGCTCAAGGAACTTTTCCCCGCTACCGGCGCTGCCTGCAAACTGAACATCTTTTATTTCCTCAAGCAATGTTTCTATTCCCTTGCGGAATATTTCGTGGTCCTCTACAATAAAAACATTATACATTTATTCTGAATTATTTCTCAAATATAAATTAAATGTGGTTACTGTCAAAATTTATCTGAATCCGTGTTCCCGTTTCCTTATCCAAAATCCACATTTACTTCTCCTTCGCTGATGATCCGAAGAACCTGCCTTTCTTTTTCACTTAAGGAAATTTTATCAGAAGAAACCGGGGTTTTGCCAACGTGCATGTTCCAAAGCAGCGTCATTAACTCTTCCGAAAAATAACGGTAGCCCGACATAACCGCGTGAATTGCTTTTTCGATATCGGACATGGTAACATTCTTCAGCAGAAATCCAGATGCCCCCGCCCTGAGCATTTGTTGTAAAAATCTTTCCTCGCCGAACATTGTGAGGGCAATTATTTTTAACTCCGGCCTGATCTCAAGAGCCTTTTTTGTAGCTTCTATCCCGCCCATTCCGGGCATTTTAATATCCATAAAAACAACATCTATATCCCGGCCCTGTATTTTCTCCAGAAAACTCTCGCCGCTGTTTGCACTACCGGCTAATCTGACATCCTTGATTTCTTCAAGTAATGTTTCGATCCCTTTCCGGAATATTTCGTGATCCTCGACAACAAAGATATTATACATGTAATTTAAATTATTCCTCAAATGTAATTTAAATAAGATTATTATCAAATTTTATTTTAATCAGCGTTCCCGCTTCTTTATCCGATTTAATGTGACAGGATCCTGACATCAGAGTAACTTTATTTACTATTGACGACAAACCATAGCCTTTCTGTTTTTTCGGGTCGTAAAGAAATTCCGTGTTAAATACACAGCCATC
>CAZEWB010000624.1:0-3020 GCA_964515655.1 uncultured Bacteroidales bacterium | reverse complement strand
TGTGTTGGGTGTGTTTGGGGGGGTGGTGCAGATGAGAAATGATCCGGGCGAAACCCCGTTCCCTTTTTCATCTGTACCGTTCCAGTCAACAATAGCAGAGCCGGTAGCCAGCGCTCTTATCTCTCTTCCTGTAATATCAAATATTCTTACAGAAAATCCTTCGCCTGCCGGAACATTGCATTGTATCAGAACACGGTCGCAAAACGGATTGGGATATGCGGTGACCTGAAAATTATTTTCATCAGACAATTGTCCAATGCCCAGCGGGCCTATTACAAATGATGTATCGGACAGATCATTTCCCGTTAGTGTAGTGTCGAAAGAATACGCATTCACCTTAAGCCAGCATACCGTTCCAAGCGTTAATGACGAAACATCCCAGTTATATAAAGTGTCGGTAATGTGCGATACCACCGGCAAAAAACTTATCTGGTCATCAGTACTTACTGAAATGTCGTAATAGACTTGGCGCCCGTCATCCTGATTTTGCAGATGCCAGTAAACCGGGGTAGTGCCTTCCCAGCCGCAATATGTGTTAGGCGCCATCACCTGTAAAGCAGGTTTCGTGTATGAATGTAAAAGTTCTGCAAATCCTTTCCCCGTGACCGTATCTCCGTTTACAATTCCTGTAATTTCCATACTTCCTTCGTAAAAACGGAACGGAAGTGTTACTTCGCAACCGGGATGAAGCACTGTCATCAAAAGGTCAATACCTGTATCGGTATATCTCCATTGCTGCGAATAACACCTGGCCGAATCGGAAGTGAACACAAATTTTGTGCGTTGCAATTCAAAGTCAGAACTTACAAACGCCGTAGAATCATCTATCCATGTCGTACTTATTCTGTATGTGCATGTGTCGGGAATAATGTTTTGTGTAGTAAAAATATTCCACACGTTCAGGTCCATCCCGTTCGAAAGCTGGATGCCGAACCATTCGTATGCTTCTCCCCCGTATGGATTGAAAGTTCCATACTGTCTGTCAATCCATGCAGTGCCGGTGAAGGACTCTGTTGTTCCGTTTAAAGTTATTGTACCATTTGCATCCATTAATGTCTGGGAATAATAATAGGTGTAGTCTGATGCTCCTTCATTAAGGAATCCGTCACCACCCACCATAAGAGGAGGTTTTAATGCAACGAGATCCATATTAACAGAGCCATTGGCCGACACTGCAGAGAGCGTATATTCAAACGGGATCAGGTTTAAAGCCGAATCAGTCTTTGTCTTCCAGTTTTCCTGAGTCCCTAAAAAAGGATTTGCCACAATATTCAAATGATCGGTTGCCATTGTCGGATAGTTGCAGGGCAATGTCTCCGGATAAAATACACCGGCATCATCATTTGCCAGATTAAATATTCTGAATCCCTGAAACCCGAATGCGGGATAATAAAAATAAGTAAGCATAAAACTGTAATGCGTGCCTGTTGAATCACCCGTAACATGGGCGCACGTATACCACCATTCTGTCGGTTCCGCAGAGTGGCGTCCTTCGTCCTGCGGAAAATTAAGCACACTCCCGTTCTGATGATACGGGTACGTCTTCCACGATTGGGCATACATTATATGTCCAAGAGAAAACAATGCAGCAATAACAATAATTTTTTTCATGGTGATATTATTGGAAATAAAATTACGACAAATAATTGATTAAAAAAATGACAGTATGCCAAATTGATGTTGTAATCAGTCCAACGTGCGCTGTGTCATCCCGAGACCCAAGCCCCTGAATGGGCCACAATGAAATATGACGGAAAGTTTAATCCCCACAACACACCACAAAAAAGCAGTCACCCTGAGCAGGCCCGTCTGATAGAATAAATGAAGTAGTTGTAATAAGGCCTTGTCGAAGGGCGGCTGCTTTTCCCTTCTCCCCCTCGCACACTCTTCGACACCGCCAATTTACTTTAGGATATTCTTAGAGCAATATTTGGGCGGGCTCAGAGTGACCCACGCTTTTTTATTATATGGATGTTGATTAGACGTTTGCAAGGAATCCGTCATTGTAAGCCCGCCCAAGGGAACAATTTGGCAGCTTAAAAGTATATGGCGGAAAGTCGAAGGATGCGGGGGGGTAAAAGATTAATCAGTGTGGGAGTTAATACGGTACCCTTCGACAAGCTTACAATGACTTCCATTATGTGTGGCGATTGCGAACTTGCAAAAAAACAAAAACACCATCCTGTCTTAGCGAACCGCCTCGGAATATTTTCTGAGTAACAGTATGCGGGCAGGGGCACATTTCCGTGCAATTCCGTGTTTTGGTGTTTTAGTGGCAAAAACAAGGCTACCCATTCCTGCCACGAAAGCACGGAAACACCAAAATTCACGGAAGACAATGAAGCGTTTTTTTATGTAGTACAAAGCAGTACCCAAACGTTATTCCTATTTTTTCACCTCTCATCCTTCCACACCAGCACCTTCTCGACAGAGCCGGAAAAATTCGGGCAGTTACCGTCGCCCGTTCCGCCAAAACCGCCATCCGGGGCACAGACCTGGTTGCAATCATCATCATACAGATAATTGAACTGATCGCAACAAGCAGAAGTTATATAGTAATAAGTATTACCGTCAGCTTTCCACTGCCAGACCTCGGCAGGAGGATTTCTGACAGGATCATTTTTAATTTGTTTTATTTTCTTTTCAACGCAATCGGGAACATCTTCCTTTAGACCTAATTTTTTACATGATGCAAATATCACAACCGATCCGATTACGGCGAAAAGGATTAATGACGTTATGTTTTTCATTTTATGCATCAACATTTCTAACGTTTCTGCTGGAAAAAAAATGCGGATATCAACAATAAAAAAGCATTAATATGTAATTTGATTGTGTCTTTATTTTCTAAAAAAGTAACTCAGCTACAGGTCTCCTTTCTCCTTTATTATCACCCGTAATCTAGGGTTGACGTTATAAATTGAATAAGGCAATATTATAGATTTATCAATAAAAAGATATTCCAGATTTTTACAATTTTTTATCTTTTCAGGTAATTTAATCATAGTTCAGCAAAATGC
>CAZEWB010000623.1:0-3025 GCA_964515655.1 uncultured Bacteroidales bacterium | reverse complement strand
AAGATCAAATGTCCTTTCCTGAAAACGAGGCTGCTGTATATGTTCCGGCCTGTTGTGTCCGTTGGCCTGGTTATTCCCGTTAAGTTTCCTTTCGTGATATGGTATCCTGGGCGGCGACTGCTGCTTATGTTCATCGGATTTCACCTCCTGTTCAGACAGATTACTGTCTGAAGGCTTTTCGGAAACAGTCTCCTCGGCCGTATTCTCAGCTGAAGTCACAATAGCTTCTGAAGTCCTGACTTCATTTTCCGGAACGAGAACATCATCTATGCTTTCATCATCGGCAGTACCATTTGTGTTTTCAGCGACAGGCATTTCAGATACATTATTAATTATAGGTATTTCTTCTTCAACAACCGGAAATACAGGAACTATTTCTTCCTGTTCTTTAGCTATTTCGTCAACAAGAGGAACATTTCGGGATGCGTCAACCGGTATTTTTTCCGGAACAATTTCTGCTTCAGGTTGTTCCACTTCAGGTACAGGCGCCGGTTCTTCCTTCGGTTTGTATGGAACGCCGACTTCGATTTTTTGGTATTTATCAGCAGTAATGACTTTCCTTCTGCGTTTTGGTTTGTTTTCTTCGTCAGTTGTGCCATTTTTTGATTCAGAAAATTCAAGGTTCAGTTCTTCAACTTTGTCTTCCCTTTTTTCATCATTCTCCATGATCTTTTCAATTAATTCTTCTTTTTTATAAAGTTCGGTTCTTTTGATACCAAGATCCTTTGCAATTTTTTTTAAATCGGGTAGTAGCATACCCTTTAATGATTCCCTGTCAGTCATTGTTGAGCTAAATAATAAAATTGGAAAAAATGTAATTTGATGTATTCCCTGCGGGAATCGAACTCACACTGCAATTATAAAGCTTTTTGACAACATAAACAAATTATTTTTTAATACAATTAATAATAATGCTGATAAACAGAGAGATATAGATATCCCGAGTAACTATTCGGGTATAAAGTTGATGGGTTGGGCAACTGTTTCTTTTTAGGTCAATAGTTAATGGATTGAGCAACTGGTTTGGTAAAAGGTTTATGGTAATAGGTTTTTTAACAACTGACCAATGACTATTAACCAAACCAGCCGCACAACCTTTCAACCAAAACCAGATTGAGTTTGATACAACTATAAAGGGGCAAAATTTTCAGACAACCCGAACAGTAAATATCAGGATTAGTAAAAAATTAATTTTCCATATCAGTAAATATCTTTACTTTTGAAAAAAAAAGATAATATGAGAACATTTTTTACATTCTGCCTGATCATCACGGGTTTATACCTTAATTCACAGGTCGTTGTCTCGACACTTCCTATGGAAAGGAATGTTGTACTTGAAGAGTACACGGGAATTACTTGTCAATATTGCCCTGATGGTCATTACAGGGCAAATTTACTTGCTTCTGAAAATCCCGGCCGGGTTGTCCTTGTGAACATTCACCAGGGATCATATTCTATTCCTTCGGGCATCAGACCCGATTTCAGGACACAATGGGGAGATTCCCTTGCATTAAACGCTGCAATTGGCGGATATCCTGCAGGTACTGTTAACCGCCAGGTTTTTCCGGAACTTAACAGCACTATTGAGCTTGCCCGCAACCAGTGGGCTTACGCCGCTACCAAGGTATTTCCGGAGCAAAGCCCCGTAAATATTGCTTTCTGGTCAGAAATTAATACTGTTACCCGCGAACTTACTGTGACCGTTGAACTGTATTACACCGAGTCAAGCCCGCAATCAACTAATTATATTAATGTTGCATTACTACAGGATGGTGTTCTTGGATGGCAGACCGATGCAGGAACATATCCCGGCGGAAACACAAATAATTATGTACACAACCACATTCTCAGAAATTTCCTTACCGGTCAGTGGGGCGATGCCGTTACCACTACCACACAAGGTTCCACCCTTTCAAGAACTTATACATATACCATTCCCGATACAATGCCGGCCAGCGTTAATAATCATACTCATATTATACTTGCCAACTGCCAGGTTGCTGTTTATGTTGCCGAAAGTCATAATATGATCTATACCGGATTCGAAGCCGCATTGGGTGATACTGTCAACGGTGTAACAACCGTATATACCGGCGCTCTTACAGGAACATCCGCTCAGGCACAGCAGGGGCTGGAAGGTGTTGAAGGCGCCGATCATCTGTACGAAGCAGTAAGTGCGCTCGGAGCACAGGAAGATTACCAGTTTGTTCTGTCAACCAACGCACCGGGTGACTGGACTTACAAATATTCATATAACAGTGTGGATTATACCGACACAGCATTGATCACTATCAATTCAGGTGATACAATAGATATTAATCTGAGTGTAACCCCGGGCGCTACTGCTAAATTTGCAAAGTTCACATTAACAATGACATCGACAACATATCCCCTTTCCACACCCAAATCGTTTGATTATTATGTGATGAGCGGGATAACCGACCTTATTGTCAACGGCAGCGGGGCTTTTGGTGATGGCAATACTTACGATTTTACCCAAAAATATATTGACGGACTAACTTTTGCCGGAAATACTCATTTTGATGCAGTTCCGGCATCTATCATGCAAAGGCCGCTGACGAAGGTATTCTTGATGTAGTAAACAACCTTTATCTTAATATAGGCTGGACATTCCCTTCATTTACCGATGAAGAAGCGACTGCGCTGATGGCTTTTATGGATAACGGCGGAAATGTCTTTGTTGCAGGACAAGATATCGGATGGGACATCCAGAGCGGTTCAGGTTATGGGACTGTAATTACAAAAAATCTTTTTACAAATTATTTTCATGCTGTGTATTCAGCTGATGGTTCAGGTACTAATACCCCATTGATTCCAACAGCAGACTATGTTTTTAATAATGTAGGAACATCTGCTGTTATTGATGCTTATGCCGGTAATTTATACCCGGATCAGATCAACCCCGGAACAGGTGCCATAACTATTTTCAAATACACATTATTGACCGGAACCAAAAATGCAGGTTTACGTTTTGAGAACACCCCCCCCAAACACACCCAACACA
>CAZEWB010000622.1:0-3026 GCA_964515655.1 uncultured Bacteroidales bacterium | reverse complement strand
ATCTTGTACAAATTGTTTACGTTAACAATAGTATTGAGATCTTGGAGATTTGGAAAGTTAACTTATTCCTTCACAAACTTAGTTGTAACAACTCCGCCGGAATAGTAAATCCTTACAGCATAAACACCGGCAGGTAAGCCCTGAACATTTATTTCTGCAACCGGTTTTTGCGGAATGACTTCTTTTACCATTTCTCCGCTTATGTTATACACTTGTACTTTTCGCGTGAACTCAGGAAGATTTATGTAAATATTCTCCTGCGATGGATTTGGATATGCGTTTACAAATGTCTTACGTTCATTCTCCGGTATTGCAAAAGGAATATTTGTAACAAAAGTGTTCAGCGTTGTGTTCGTAACAACAGCCGGGTTATAATCGAAGAAAATATACGAAGTATTTGATGCTGTTGTGCCGTCTGCAAGGCCTGCTTTGGGAGAAATTGAATACCTTATAAACCCATTGCTCCCGGGCTCATTCACGTTGCTGTCGGGCAGCATTATGTTCTGGAAAGAAAAGAACAATTCATTCCCGTTGTGCAGCTGCCATGTTACAGGATGGCTGTTGGTCTCCACAACAAAGGTTTCAATATCAAGGTCAGCATCCAGTGTGTCGCGTATTACAACTGTAAAGGCAGTATCGGTACCGGTATTCTGAAAGCGAATTGTGTAAGTCAGCCGCTGCCCGTGCTCCACAAAGCCCCATTGTTCGTAGCCTGCAGGACTTACAGTTTTGTCGTTGGGATCGTATGAGCCGGTGATGATCTGCTGCAAGGTATCGTAATTATTAGTAATAAAAGTATCAGGAACAAGAGGTGTTATCATTGCATACGAGTGCAACGTATCTCCCAGGTTTTGCACTCCGGGTACCATAAAATCCACACGCAGCATACGTTGTACGCCCGGACCTAAAGTATCATATGCAAATGTAAGCGTATTGCCAATGTGCGAAACAGGAGTATGCGTACTTGTATTATATGTCAGCAGTGAGTCGTACTGGAATTCTATTGTACCGTTTGCCGTAACTGTTCCCCAGTTTTTGTATGTGAGCCAGTAATGCGTCCCGAAACCTGCACGGGTTGGAGATCCGGTAATATAAACTGAAACATCGTGAACATTTACACGGCATCTTATTCCTATATCCAGTGTGTCAATTTTCTGTCCAGCGCTGTCAATGGAAACATTATATATACTTGTACTTGTGGGATGCCAGTGCGCAAAGGGTAAATATGAAACAATTGCATTTCCAATGTCAGTATAAAAATAATAATTACCTTCATTATTTGTAATAGTATATTGTGGTCCAGGCTCCAACTTTACCATTTGTCCTGCCGCTCCCTGCTCTCCTATATCTAATACTCCATTTTCGTTTATATCGTGAAATACTTTTCCGGAAATATTAGGCTCAATTAGATTTACTACCCAGATATCACCCATACCATGATTACCGGTGACGTCGCCATCATTTGACCAAACATATCCTGCGACTACATAGTTTCTATTTGCTGTTTGAATAATAGACATTGCAACGTCTTGCGGACTTGTTCCGCCCATGGATTTTTTCCAGTTTATGTTACCTTGTTGGTCAATATTCACAACCCAATAATCACTGCCAATATGAACCCCACAAACATCGCCATCAATTGAACAAGAATATCCGGCCAACGCGTATCCACTATTATTGGTATGAATTACAGATTCTGCCATTTCACCGGATGATCCACCATAGCATTTTTGCCATTGAAGATCTCCATTTTGATCAAGTTTTACAACCCAAAAGTCTGCGTTCCAATTTGCATGATTCCCATTTACGTCACCATCATTTGATTCAGTCCATCCTACCATAATATAACTATCATCGTTGTTCTGAATAATTGAATATGCACAATCATCATTAGTCCCTCCCAAACATTTTTGCCAAATAATATTGCCCAGAGAATCTAACTTTACACCCCAACAATCTAAATTGCTACTATGGTTTCCGCTTACATCACCGTCATTTGAAAGTGTACTGCCTGCAATAAAATAACCACCATCTGTAGTACAAATAATATCAGATGCACCATCTTTACCTGACCCACCAAAACATTTCTGCCATTGAATGTTACCAAGAGAGTCTAATTTTACAACCCAAATATCCAGATCACCATGACTCCCATATACTTCACCATCATTAGAATAGGAGCCGCCTGCAACAATATAGCCTCCATCATCAGTTATCTCAATTGAACCTGCATAATCTGTGTTCGATCCACCAAAACATTTTTGCCATTGAATATTACCTTGAGAATCCAGTTTGACAATCCAATAATCAGTGTAACCATGGTTTCCACTTACATCTCCATCGTTTGACCGAGTACCACCAGCAATAGCATAGCCACCATCTGTGGTCTGAATAATGGAAGAAGCAACATCATAACCAGAGCCTCCCAAACATTTTTGCCATTGAATGTTTGCCTGAGAATCAATTTTAATTACCCAGATGTCGGAAATACTATCTGAAATATTATGATTTCCACTTACATCACCATCATTTGAAGATGTACTGCCTATAATAGCATAGCCACCATCTGTGGTACTAATAATATCAGATGCCCTTTCATCGCCCGACCCACCAAAACACTTCTGCCATTGCATCAGAACTTGTGCATTCAAAGAAATTGCAGCGCTACAAATAAATAAAAGGATGAATATTTTTTTCATAGTATTTTGGCTTAAATGTTAAAGAACAATCATGGACAAACTGTAGGTCTTAATATACTTTAGATCCTTCGCTGCCCCTTCGACAAGCTCAGGGTTTCAACTCAGGATCAATTCCACTTTGATTCAAACTTCGCTTCGCTCGTTTTCATCAAGTGTCATTGACAAAGATAAGAACGTTTTTGTTGCCAGGAAATAAAATTTTGAAAAGAATAACAGTAATGAACATCAATCAAAAAAGATTTTCCTGACAAAAGTTATTGGTTTATAAAGAGTCAGTTATTCGATATTCTCCAGCAATGATTTAAGTTCTTTATCGGTTATATTTTC
>CAZEWB010000621.1:852-3032 GCA_964515655.1 uncultured Bacteroidales bacterium | reverse complement strand
TGTGTTGGGTGTGTTTCGTGTGTTGTGTCATCAATCTGCCTTCTTAGTCTCCATAGCATTGGAATAATAGTGAAGTAATCCTGCGTTACACCGTTTACAACAATAGCTATATCAATATCGCTGTCTTTTCGGGCCTCGCCCCTGCTGAAAGAACCATAAAGATAAATTTTCTCAAAATCAAGATGTTTTGAGAGTAAGTTCTTATACCTTTTTACAATATCTATAACTTATTCTTGTATGTTTTAATATTTCTTTACACCTTTTATTATTTAAGCTTTTTAATATCATTTCCTTGTGAGAAGGATAACGGGCTTCTATATTCAATGGCTCAAATATATAAAGAATTATCCAAAAAAAAAAGCCGGACAATTGCCCGGCCTTTCAATAATATTATAAAGGATTATTGTTTTACAAAAGAATGGACCAATACGCCTTCTTTGTTGTACAGTTTCAGGTAATACATGCCTGAATGTAATGATCCGACACCAACGGGCTGACCAAGATACTGACCTCCGTTAACTACAATTTGTCCTGTAATATCAACAATGTCGTACATTGTTCCTGGTCTAACGTTATTAAAATTAATGACATCAGTTGCAGGGTTGGGATATACGTTCATTTTATTCACATTTACACTGCCTACACTTGCAGGAGCTGGTGTTACATCAGCCCAGGTAAGACCTACGCGGATTTCATCCATTTCAAGAAATGGTGTTTCAGCGGGGGTATCCTGTCTTACAAAAATTCTGTCGATGTTTGATGCATCTGCTGCGCCATTAACAATATTAATAGTTTGAGCAGGTGCTGTTGGCTGTCCAAATGTAGTAGCCAAAGGATTGATCCACATTTTAGCAATATCATTAGTACCACCGGCAACAATTTCATAAGATACTACAACAAAAAGAGGTGTATTAACAGGTAATACATCAGTACCCCAGGTAGTATATGTAATGGTTGATTTAGCATTTAAGCCTAAATTAAATCCGGCTCCGCTTTTCCTTGTCCATACGGTTGAAAAAAATCCGGTTGCAGATGCACCCATACCGGTAAAATAACCACTTGTGGTGTCATTATCAGCATTAGTTACATTTAAAATAAATGACATGTAAACTGTACCTGTAGTTTGTGCAGTAATTGTTTTCTGATAGTCTCTGCCATAGCCTTCAAGAGCAATTTTATTTCCGACAGATGGAAGTAATCCGGTATAATCCAGACTACCGGCTACCACAACAATGCTGTCTCCGGTGTTGAGACCTGTCCAGCCATGTTGAGGTAAGGTATCATTCACGGCATAATCAAAGCTTTCATAAAGCAATGATTGAGCATTTAAAGTAAAAATCGCCAGGATCAGCGTCAAAGTGAGTAAATGTTTCTTCATAATTTATTTTTTTTTGCAAATTTACTTTAAATAATAACATGTGCCATATTTAAGGTAAAAAATATTAAAAAATTAACAGTTCTTTTAATTAATTTTGTCAAAAAAAAAATGAAAACCATAGTCGAGCACCGCAGTATCCGTAAGTATAAAAGCGATAAAGTCCCTTCTGAAGTTCTGAATAAAATACTTGAAGCAGCATCAAGGGCATCTACAACAGGGAACATGCAGGTATACAGCATAATTGTAACAACAGACCCTGAAATCAAAAAGGAATTATGGGAATGTCATTTTAAGCAGGACATGGTTTTGCAGGCGCCGGTTGTGTTGACATTCTGTGCTGATTTCAACCGCTTTAACATGTGGTGCAGGATGAGAAATGCCATTCCGGGATATGACAACTTTCTTTCGTTCATGACTGCTGCCATAGATGCACTTCTGGCTTCACAGAACGCTGCACTGGAAGCCGAACATCACGGCCTTGGTATATGTTATCTTGGAACAACAACATATATGGCGCATAAGATCATTGAGGTACTTGATATACCTGCAGGAGTCGTACCGGTAACTACTTTGGTAGTTGGCTATCCTGGTGAAACTCCCCCGCTTACCGACAGGCTTCCGCTTGATGCCATTGTGAGAAAGGAAAAATACAACAACTACACTGAACAGGAAATAAACGCCCTTTACAAAGAAAAGGAAAGTCTGCCTTTTTATCTGAACTTTGTTAAAGAAAACAATGTCGAAACACTGGCTCAGGTTTTTACAGACAAGAGATATACTAAAAAGGACAACATTGCGTTTT
>CAZEWB010000621.1:0-842 GCA_964515655.1 uncultured Bacteroidales bacterium | reverse complement strand
TGTGTTGGGTGTGTTTGGTTTGTTTTTTCTCTATTCCTATATTCCGCTGCTCAGGACAAACCGGGAAAGACCGAACTTATTATCTCTACAGAAACTCCCGGGAAGAACGTTAAAATTGACCGGCTGACATTACGTGACAGTATTGAAACATATAATTACATTAAAGAGATCATATCAGATTATCATAATAACGGCTACCTGTTTGCAAGTGACTCAATAATAAACACAGGTAACCCCTTCCGTATAAACATCAAAACAGGAGACCGGATAAAAATCACTGATGACAGCGTTTTTGTTGAGGATAATGGTTCTAAGACCTTGTATTCTGTAATCCGTAACGGGAAATATTACTCACACCGCAAAAATTCAGTTGAAAGGGAAAAGTTGTTATTACCTTTCGAAAATAGCGGCTACCCCTTTGTCAGAACACAGGCTGACAGTTTGCTTGGGGATTCGCAGAGCATATCATTCCGGTACATTATTCAAAAAGGGCCTTACATAATAAACGACAGCCTTGCGGTTCATGGAGACAAAATATTAAAGTCACGATTCCTTTTCAGATATCTTCAGATAATCCCTGGGAAACCATACAGCAACAAAACATACATTCAGGCTGATAAGAAGTTAAAGCAACTCGGGTTTATTTCCGTTGCACGTCCGCCCGAAACATGGTTCGGCAGTGATAAAGCAAAGCTGAATGTCTACTTAAAGAAAAACGGCGCCAACAGGTTTCAGGGAATTGCCGGTATTGTCCCTCCTTCGGGAAATGAAACCAGGACAACTATTACCGGTGACATTTCGCTGTTTCTTGTAAACACATTCAAAAATGCAGATAACATAAG
>CAZEWB010000620.1:0-3035 GCA_964515655.1 uncultured Bacteroidales bacterium | reverse complement strand
AAATTCTGTTGTAGCTCCTGAAGTCTGTAATAACAGCAACGGTTCAGTTACGATTTACATTACAGGCGGCACGCAGCCATACTCTTACAACTGGACAGGAAACCTGTACACACAGAACATAAGCGGTCTGACCGAAGGTCTTTATACTGTTACAGTGACCGATCATGACGGCTGTTCGGTAATTCAGCAATTCCAGATACTTAATTCGTCAGGGACTCTCTCAGCCGGAACAGTCAATGTCGTTGATGAAGTATGTTCAAATAGCGCAGGAAGTATAAGTATTTCTCCATCTGGTGGAACTTCTCCATATACCTACCAATGGTCAACAAGTGCTTCAACACCGGGAATTTCTGGTTTGTCTGAAGGTACATATTACTTTACTGTTTCTGATGCAAGTGGTTGTTCAGTTACATCGTCAGCGTTAAGCGTGGCAAACAATCCCGGACAATTTAATCTGATAAGCATTCAAGCTACTGATGAAAACTGCGGTAGTGGTGACGGATCCATTCACGTATCTCTTTCAGGCGCTGTACAACCTATATCCTATTTATGGAGTAACGACAGTGTTACTACTAATATCCATGGACTTACTTCAGGTGTATACAGTTGCACTGCTACCGACAATAACGGATGTGTTTTAAATTATTCCGCATCAGTATTTTCAGATCCGGGAAATTTCCTTGTTGAGCCTGCACTGATTACTTCAGAAACCTGTGGCCAGTCTGACGGTGCAGTTGATATAGATGTTACCGGAGGTACAATTCCTTATGATTTTATCTGGAGCAACGGAGATACTACAGAAGATATTTCAGGTTTAGCTGCAGGAACATATACCATTCTGGCAAACGACTCCAACGGGTGCAGTTCTTCCAGCACTTTCTACGTAAATAATTCCGGCGGTATCCCTGCCATATCCTCTATAACAACTGGCAATGAACAGTGCGGAAATCATTCCGGTTCTATCGAAATACAGGTATCGGGAGGTCAGGCTCCTTATGATTATATATGGGATACAGGAACAATTCAGCCATGTTGTAATTACACGCTTCAGATCAACGATCTGTTCGGCGATGGCTGGGATGGTGCAGAACTCAGCATCTTTCTTGACGGCAGTTTATACGGAATATACACAACAAATGCCTCTGTCAGTACATACACTATTCCTGTTTGTGAAGTTCAGACTATCGCATTACAATATACACCGGGAATGTACGAAAACGAACATTTATATTCTCTTTCAGGTCCTTCCGGAACTTTATTCAGCGACGGACCTTCTCCTGCCCCAGGTTATGCATATATGGCCCCTGTTAATTGTCAGGCGGTTATTTCTGCCGGCACTAACAGTATTTCAGGGCTTGCAGCAGGAACATACTATGTTACCGTAACGGATGATAACGGATGTACAACAAATTCAGCAATTACAGTAATCAACGATCCGGGCAATATGGAACTTGTAATTAACGGCGTCATAGATGACCCCTGCGGTTCCGGGGTCGGAAGTATTGATATAGGTATTACCGGAGGAACACTACCGATAACATACCTTTGGAGCAACGGGCCCGTAACACAGGATATTCATGGACTGCTGTACGGTGATTACACCGTAACTGTTCACGATGCCAATAGCTGCCAGATCATTCAATCAATAACTGTTGTTGGATCTCCTGATATAATTGTTGATGATACAACTATTACAAGTTCATACTGCAATACAAGTATCGGCGGTATCGATCTGACCCTTTCCGGCGGAACACCCCCGCTGACATATTTGTGGAGCAACGGAGCCATAACCGAAGACATAAGCGGAGTATTGCCGGGGAATTATACCGTTACACTGAGCGATTCATACAGCTGCACGACTATATTTGATTACACAATACCTAACATTACAAACGGCCTTGCAACCACTGTTCTGTCGTCAAACCCGGTATGTCTGAACAATGCCGGTTCAATTGACCTTTCTATAACCGGAGGCTTCACACCATATACCTTTGACTGGAATACCGCTGACACTACCGAAGATCTTTCAGGACTGGGACAGGGTAATTATTCTGTCACAATAACAGATAACGACAATTGTATGGAAACGGCACAGATAACTCTCACTGCAGAAGCAAGTAATATTTCGGTTTCAAATGCATTTATCCAGAACGAATTCTGCAACAACAGCGATGGCTATATAATGATCACAACAGCCGGTGGTACTGCACCATTGAATTATATCTGGAATAACGGTGACATTACCGAAGATATAACAGGACTGACAGCCGGAACTTATATCATTACGATAACAGATGTGAACGGATGTACATATTCCGGCTCATACGTCCTTCAGAATGATGGCTATTTTATTGTTTCCGACACTTTAATTGACAATGCATCATGTCCCACATGCACTGACGGATCGTTAAATATTACACTCAGTTTCCCCGGCGGAAGCCCCGGATCGATGGAATATATCTGGAGCAACGGAGCAACCACTCAGGACATTTTCAACCTACTTCCCGGATATTATACTGTCACCATTATCAATACCGACTACTCCTGCGAAATTACAGAAACATACTTTGTTGATTTTGTTACTACAATTAGTGAAACTGAATTCCAACCCTTTGTTCAGTTATATCCCAATCCGACCAACGGTTTGTTCTATGCGGAATTTTCGCTGAAAGAGGCAGAAGATGTAAGTATAACCGTTTATGACCCCACGGGGAGACAGATATATACTGACAAGGAAGATCAGGTTAACAAGGGTAATTTCAATATTGATATAAGCGAATATTCAGACGGGATATACCTGATAAGGTTTGTCGCAGGAAGTACTTACAAGCAATACCGCTTAGTTAAAAATTCCTTAACCGAGTAAATCAAGCATTATGAAATACTTCATTATCCTGTTATGTCTTGCAGCAATTGCATTTAATACCAAAGCGCAGTCAGCGGCAAATTATGATTTCGAGCAGATAAACAGCGCTCCATATCCTGTAATTACAGGAACTATAAACACAACAACCACCCCAAACACACCCAACACA
>CAZEWB010000619.1:0-3035 GCA_964515655.1 uncultured Bacteroidales bacterium | reverse complement strand
TGTGTTGGGTGTGTTTGGTGTTGGTTTTTAATGCTTCTTTCGGATTCCAGCACCAGAAAGGCAGCGCCCTCGCCAATATTCAGCCCGGTTCTTGTATCATCAAAAGGACGGCAGCGCTTGTAGTCAAGTATAGCAAGAGTGTTAAAGCCGTTGATAGTAAACCGTGTTAATGAGTCGGCGCCACCAACTATTACCCTGTCGAGTATATTGTTTTTTATCAGCCGTGCCCCCAGCATTATTGCGTTAGCAGAAGATGAACATGCAGTACTGATAGTAGTCACATAACCGTTAATTCCGAAATATTTTGCAATCGTTTCTGTGTGATCGCCGCAATCGTGGCCGGAAATTTCACGTAATCTTCCCTTTGCCGGATTTTTAAGATAATCAATAAAGAATAGTTCGCTGCGATCCATTCCCCCGACCGATGTACTTGAAATGAGCCCTGTCCTTACATCATTAATGTTTGATATGCCCGCATCTTTTATTGCCTCATTAACAGCCAGGATACTAAAAAGCGATGAACGTGTTAATTTTTTACCTACCCTGCTTTTCTCAATCATACCCATCATTTCCTCGTTAGATAGTTTTACCTCGGCTACAGGAATTTCGTTACGGTATATAGTATCGATGAATGAAGTAAAACCAAGTCCTGTCCTTCCTGAAAACAGAGATTCAAGGGTTTCGTTTACATTATTTCCTATAGAGGAAATAATTCCCTGTGCGGTTACAAAAACCCTTTGCCACACTGGAAATATTGGTTATTGTTGTTGTAAAATACGTTCAGCCATTGTCCTTACAGAATGCAGAATCTTTTTACCTTCTTCGGTTGTGGTAATTTTAATCCCATATTCTTTTTCCATAAGAACATTGAGTTCCAGTGCATCTATCGAATCAAGCCCAAGCCCGTCAATAAACAGAGGCGCATCTGTACTTATGTCTTCAGGTTTCATATCCTCAAGGTTAAGCGATTCAATTATCTGCTGTTTAAGTTTTAATACCAGTTCGTCCATTTTTAGTTTACTAACTTATTGTGTGATTCATTTATTAAGGAAATCGGGTTCAAATATAATACTTTCGTTTGTTTTATTTGTCTTTTTTACATAAAACAGGGTAGCTTCATAATTGTTTTTATACACATCTACCCATCCTGTTATTGCGTTTTTCATTAAATTTTTATCAAAATAATCCATTAAGTAATGGAAAATAAATTCAGAATCCGGCTTTTCAGAAACAAAGAAATTACATTCTCCTGTAATTTTATGTCTTATGGCAATTTCTCCAATTACAATATTCGGTAATGTGTAAACAAAAAGGGCGGGACTTGGAAAATACGACTCTCTTTTTATTGTATCATTATACTTTATATCGGTATCAAGCGAAGAATACGAATTTGAAAGAAAAATACCGGTATCGTCCGGTTTATTATCAATAAAATCCCTTTCATTTTTAATCAGTATTTCAGCTGCAATAAAACCGAGTTTGCAAAGGTTATCCATTTTAAAAAACTTAGGATAATTCACTTCATATTTTGTATATAATTCCTTAAGAAATACATGTAATGAAAGAGACACATCCGATTTATGTGCCAGATGGCCGTTAATCCATAAACAACTGTCTTTAACTCTGCAGTAATTACTTATATGTACTTCCTTATTCATTGCAATTATAAAGGATTAAACCGGCATTGGTTCCCCCGAATCCCGAAGCCAGTTTTAAACATGTATTAATTTCTTTGTCCTTATTTTCGGTTAAAACGTTAACCGTTGAAGTGGTTCCGGGCTCAGTTAAGCCGGCAGTTTTAACCAATTTATTTTCCTTCATAGATTGAACTGTAGCAACCGATTCAATAATACCGGCAGCGCCCAGAGTATGCCCCCAGTATCCCTTAAAACTGTTAAGCGGAATATTTTCCATTCCTGCACGAGTTATTGCAGTTGCTTCCATATCATCGTTGTAGACAGTAGCAGTACCGTGAGCAGAAATAAAATCAATACTTTTTTTGTTGCTTATTATTGAGGTATCGTTCACTATTTTCGAGATAACCTTATAAAGGCCCTCGCCCGTTCGGGATGGAGCTGATATGTGATTTGCATCGTTGGCAGAAAAGCCGCTACCAATACAAATAATTTTTTTCCTGTTTACCGAAGTCCTGTTTTTTGTAAGTATTATTGTTCCTGCAGCTTCACCAATATTAAGTCCATTTCTGTTTTTATCGAAAGGCTTACAAGGGCTATCGCTGAGAGCCATAAATGAACTGAAGCCGGATGCAACAAAACGCGTTAAAATGTCGGCTCCCGTTACAACAATATTGTCATATTTGCCTGAACGAATAAGATTTGCTGCCGTAATAAGAGCAACGACACCCGAAACACAGGCACAAGATACAACCACCGGCTTAACGGGATTACCGAAAAACTCTGAAATAATTTGTGCCGATTTCCATAACATCAACCTGTTTTCATCAAAAAGGACTTTTGTGTCATTTTCCAGAACATCTATGCTACCCTTTGTTGTTGAAAGAATAAACAAGGTCTTTTCGTCCGAAACATTAATATCAGTTTCTTCGAGACAATATTTAACGGATAAAAGCGCAAGTTTTTCGAAACGTGTATATTTCTCAACATGTCCTATAGATGAAAATCGAACGTTAATGTCATCGTTGTTTATTAATGATGCGCTGATTACTTTGGGAAGAAATATTCCATCATTAAATGTTCTTATTCCTGTTTCTCCCTTAATCATTGCAATATAGTTCCCGTATGTTGAAAAGCCAAGAGGACTAATAATATTATCAGATGCTATGTAAACGGGATGCATTCGCTTCTATTTATTTATCCATTTTTCTCTCCAGTCCGAAAAGAACTTTGGAATGGTAAGCATAAGTTCTCTGTTTAAGTCTATAAATGCCTGTACGCTTTTTCCGGTAGTAATTACTTCATTTGTATCTTT
The DNA here is from genome assembly GCA_964515655.1 of uncultured Bacteroidales bacterium. Lineage (GTDB taxonomy): Bacteria > Bacteroidota > Bacteroidia > Bacteroidales > GWA2-32-17. The sequence continues at coordinate 86 of CAZEWB010000619.1, read as the reverse complement.
ATTGTATATAGTATAAGCAAATACCAGTTTGGCCGCAGCTGAATCAACATAGCGGGTCTCAACTACAGCATGTTCGCCCCATTTAA
>CAZEWB010000618.1:0-3040 GCA_964515655.1 uncultured Bacteroidales bacterium | reverse complement strand
TGTGTTGGGTGTGTTTGGGTGTTGTTTGGCCGGTTTCCATTCAGGAAAAAATGTGGAACGAAACGACATTGTCTTCCTCAGAAAGATCACATTACCTTGCAAGTCCTTCGGTTGGTTCCCTTCACAGTTATGGTGCGGCAGTGGATGTTACAATTGCCGATGGTAACGGCAGATATCTTGATATGGGAACCCAGTTTGACGCATTTGATGAACTTTCGTATACAATACACGAAAAATCCTTTGAAAAAGAAGGAAAACTAAGTCCGCAACAACTTGCGAACCGCCAGTTGCTTAGGATGGTAATGAAAAAGGCAGGTTATAGTCCGATAGAAACGGAGTGGTGGCATTTTAATTCTGTATCAAGGTCTCAGGCTAAGATCAAATATCCTGTTCTTTTATCACATGTTTGGAAAGACAACAATTTCCCTCATAAGGATGTAAATATTAAACCCAAAGGAGAAAAAGAGAACCGCAAACCCGACATTGTTTTTAAAGTTCAGATCAAGACAAGCACCAAACCCCTTGCAATAACTGATACTGCTTTTAAAGGTCAGACTGTAACCCTTTACCGTCACGAAAGTTTGTATAAATATACTGTGGGTGAATTCAAAAACCTTGAAGATGCCAGCGAAATGAAAATAAGAATGTGGGAAATGGGTTTCACCGATGCATTTATCGCTGCGTTTAATCATGATAAACGTATTGGCATAATGGATGCTGTGGAACTTTTAAACGAGCAGGAGTAAACCTGATCCGGGTTGTTTAAGTTAGTATTGCCCGCGGGGTTGGTCCTTCGAATTACGAATAAAACATACGAAATTACGAATTACGAAACCTGCAACCATATTCGTAATTCGTATATTCGTATAGATTCGTAATTCGATACTCTTATAAAAACAACCCCCCGGCAGGAGGCGCGCGGAGGGCTGAAACGGTATTATAAGAAAGGGGGTTCAGATGTTGAAACTTTTTGTACTGTCCGATTTTATTTTTCTTGAATAATACATCAGAATTGCCAGGATAATGAATATTCCCGTACTGCCCATAAGCAGAGCATAGTCCTGTAACTGTATTATAGTGAAAATGAAAGCATACAGCAATGATAAAAGGAAGACCACAAGCAAAGTTAGTCGTCCTGATTTTACAATACTATGGACGTATACAGTAATTAATCCGATTGTCATCGCTGACGCAATCAGGTAAGCAAAACCGAAGCTCAGATATTCTGAGATGGATATAAGCAGAGTATAAAAAATACAAAGCGCCGCTCCGACAAGAGCATAACTTATTATGTGCACGTATTTGTCATTCAGCACTTCAATAAAAAAGAAAACAATAAAAGTGAGCATAATGATAAGAATGGCATATTTTATTGAACGGCTTGCTTTCTGGTAATTGTCTGCGGGAACTATCAGATTGACCCCAAAGGATGATTCTTCCAGATTATATAAATTTCCTGTCCAGCTTTGAGGATAATTCCTGTTAAGGTTAAGAACATTCCAATCAGCAGAGAATCCCTTTTCGCTGATCTCTCTTTTTTCAGGCAGGAAGGCGCCGTCGAACATAGGGTCTTTCCAGTCGGACTTCATGCTTATACCGGTTTCCTTACCGACGGGAACAAAAAAGAGTTTTTCGGAACCTTTTAATTGCAGTGATGCTGTAAAAGGAACTGTAACATCAGAACTGTCGTTTATATTTTCCGGAAGGATATTTACAGGTGTCATAATTCCTGAATAAACTACCGGATTTGGTCCGGCGCCGGGCTGGAACGTATACGATTTTTCTCCCCAGTTCAATTCGACCTGTTTCTGCAAACCGCGTAAATCGCTGATGCCTATTGTTACAAATGCTTTGTCGTACATCACCTGATCCCTTGGAACGTCGGGGACAGTCAGATCTTTCATCCTGTAACTTCCGTTTATGGAAATATCTGAATTATAAACAACAACTTCGTAAATGCCCCTGTATCGGGTTTCGGGTTTTACATCACCCGTTATATCAAGTTTTTCAGGTAAAAAGGTCGCGTATTCTGTTTTTCGCCTCAGCACCTTGTCCTCATCAGTATAATATATATAATATGGTATGGAAAGTATTGCACCGGCAATTGTCTGTTGCCCCGCCCATTTGGAACTGACCTCAAAAACTGCTTCCCTCTGTCTGGCTTCACGCTCGCTTATAAGCCCGCTGATGAGCAGAGTCGGGATCATTAATACAAGAATAAGCCCGAAAATTATTGACCCTTTAATGAAAAGATTCAACTTGTTGTTTACTGTTTTATCCTGGTTTTCCATATTCAAAATTTTATTTAAAATCAATAACGAAAGATAAGGTGCTTTTGTATTTCATAGTATATGCTTTTGCCATTCATTAAGTTAATAAAATTAAATGAAAGGTTCCAGATATGTAGATACTAAAATGTGAATAGGCTTTTTAGCCACAGATTTCGCTGATTTTTTTCTGTGTAATCTGTGTAATCTGTGGCAAAATACAGCAAGTACATCAATAATTATTTCTGCACTGTGTGTAGTTTATACTTATCGATATTTCATTATTTCTTTTGCGGAACAAAAAATATTTGTATTTTTGTGTCTATTGCGCTGGCTGTATCCGGGCAGTTGTTTATGAAAACAGGGATGAACAATTATCAGATGGGAGAAATCAATTTGCTGAATTCTATCCCGGTTTTTTTAAAGATAATGTTTCGCCCCCTTGTTTTTATAGGGTTTGTATGTTTCCTTGCAAGCAGCTTTTTCTGGTTGCTCGCTCTTTCCAAAGTTCCTTTAAGCTTTGCCTATCCTTTAGTAAGCATCAGTTATGTCCTGATTCTCTTTTTCTCGTGGCTTCTTTTTAAAGAACAGGTTGGCCCGATAAGATGGCTGGGAGCGGCAATTATAATTTTTGGAGTCTATTTAATTTCAAGGACGGGATAAAATATAAGAACCTGTTGCCTCGGGCAACAGAACCTTGTTTCTCGAAAACTAAACGTCGGGAGAGAGTCAAAATGAGATTTGCAAGTATTCCTGAAGCTATAAATGACATC
>CAZEWB010000617.1:0-3046 GCA_964515655.1 uncultured Bacteroidales bacterium | reverse complement strand
GAAACTTCTATATACATCTTTTATTATTCTAATTGCATTGCAGGGCTGCTATATGAGCAAAACCGTACACGGGGCATATTCATTAAAGATAAACAATGATTTTACAGCGCAGATATCAGCGCCTGATGAAAGCAAATACATTGATGAATCAAAGAAGGATATATATAAGGATAAGCTCATCGAAGGCATCAGAAACGAACTTACTACATACGGTGTTACAATTGTTGACGGCGGTTTGTCTGACTACGAACTTAAGATCACTTCTTTCAGGCTTAGTGAGTCGGTCAGCACTTCTACCGTAGATGATCCCGCTTCCGAGTACAATGGTCAGACCTATGACCTGCATTCATGCGATGCATCCGTTGATTTCGACCTGTATAAGGACGGAAATAAGATGGGCGACTGGTACGCAGGGGTCAGCAAGGATGAAAAACTTACCAACAACCGCAGTTTTTTCGACTATATTTTCGGCACCAACAAAGACAATTCAGACTACAGACATAAGGAACTTGAGAGTAATGTATTCGAAGACCTTTCCGAAAGGGCCGGGAGGCGCACTGCTGCACGTATTACAAAGAAAATATCCAAATAAATGGCAGGTAAAAATCATTTTGAAATAAGTAACCCAAATCATTGTAATATTTTTCAATACGATTCCCCCTTCAAATTGAATGATACCGGCATTTTATATATTGCACGTAAGACTCCGAAGGAGTCAAATGTGAATAACTCCGGACGAAGTCCGGTGGAAACAAATAATACTAACCACAACCCCGAAGGGGTTGAATATGTGAAAAATCAGCAGGAGCATCACAAAAAAACAACTTTCAGGGAAGAGTATATCGCATTGTTAAAAGAACATGGTATTGAGTATGATGAAAAATATCTGTTATAGACATTCAACCCTTTCAGGGTTGTGTGTTATCTTTTATTATTACCGCACTTCCCTTCGACAAGCTCAGGGCAAGCAGTGCGGTTATCCACATTCAATCCCTTCGGGATTTTTATTTGAAAGCTTTTGTATTGAATAAAACATTAACGTTGTGAGCAAAATAAAACGTTTTTTTGTTGTAATCACATTTATTTTTCTGCTTTGTTCTACAGGAACAGCACAGGATACGGCAATAGTCTACTTCACACGCGATATCAGTCCGAAAGGGGTTTTTAAAGTTTACGAAAAGATAAGATCCCATACGACAGGTAAGGTCGCTGTTAAAGTACATTTCGGCGAAGAAGGCAATCAGTACTTCTTGCCTGCCACTCTTATGAAAGACCTTGTTCTTCTGGAAAAGGCAACACTTGTCGAAACAAATGTCCTTTATGTAGGAAAGAGGCGCTATACCGATACTCATATCCAGCTTGCAAAAGAACATGGTTTCGATTATGCACCCATAGACATTTTGGACAGCGAAGGTGACACTTTTGTCTCTCTGAAAACAAAGCACTATAAAGAGATCCGCATGGGTAGTCATACAGATAATTACGATACTTATATTATTTTTTCCCATTACAAAGGACATGGAATGTCGGGATTCGGAGGAGCCATTAAAAACGTAGGAATGGGAATGGCTTCTGTTGCAGGGAAAATGGCATTGCATGCATCAACCGTTCCTACTTATGATCCCTCGAAATGTACAAAATGCGGACGTTGCACCACACAGTGTCCCGCAGGGGCTATTACTCTTGATCCGCTTTCTATCGACACATCCAAATGCATAGGCTGCGGCAAATGCATCGGCGAATGCCCTCAGAAGATATACGGGGTCCCATGGAGAAGCACAGATTCCCCGGTCTTTCTGGAACGTCTGGTTGACTATGCATACGGAATTGCAAAAGGCAGGAACATGCTTTACATAAATGTCCTTGCAAATATTTCGCGAATGTGCGACTGTGCAAAGATGGCGCCCAAACCATTTGTGGGAGATATTGGAATTCTTGCATCTACCGACATGATCGCGATCGATGCGGCCAGCCTTGAACTGGTAAATAAAGCACATGGTTGCGACGACGCTTTTCTGAAAGAGAATAAGGTAAGCGGGAACAACCAGATCTCTTACGGACACGAAATAGGCCTTGGCAACAAAGTTTACAAAATAATTGATCTGGATAAATGATGAAACAGTTATTTACATATTTCCTTTTTGCTCTTCTCCTGATAGCATCCGGCTGCGAAGACGACCGCGCACCAAGCGGTATAGACGCCTATGTGTACTGGGGAGAATGCGATTCCATGCAGACATTTTCAGAATACAACGGAATAGTATATTTTGTTCCTGCATCCCGTTTTAACGAAGTTACCGACAGCACATGGGACAGTTTAAAAGTCAGTTTTAATTCTTCCATGTGCACCGACGGTTTTATGAGTAATTTCTTCGATCCGGGTGATTACATAGCAGAACCCGACACTTTTATCAACACACTACCGCCAGAAATAATAACTGTTGAACCTGACCTTCTGAAAGAAGTTGAAATAAGGTTCATCTATTGCAGATAGCATGAAAAATCTACTCCGTTTCTGGTTTTTCAATTACCTGTTCTATCTCCTGATGTTCTTATTTTTCAAACTGGTTTTCTGTTTCATTTATATCCCTTTCAGTTTTTCTGCATATTCAGGAATAATATACCACGGCTTCATCCTCGACCTGTCGTCTTCTGCCCATTCAACAATGATACCAACCATTCTGGTGGTTTTTTCATTTTTCACAGGCAAAAAATTCTTAAGGAAAGCACTGACAGTATTTGCAATTATTTTTATATTGATCAATTCGCTTATTTTCGTTTCGGACCTTGAGATATACAGGCACTGGGGATTCAGGATAGATGCAGGGATCTTTCAGTACCTCGCAACTCCGGGTGAGGCAATGGCTTCCGTTAACACTTTCAGACTGATCCTGCTGATCCTTGCAGTTATTGCTGTTGCTGCAATACTTGCTTTTGCATACTACAAACTCCTTGTAATTAAGATCAACGATAAAAAGGTCAGTTACCGGTCCCTTCCTGTTTTTCTTTTTGGAGGCGCCCTCCTCCTTATCCCGTTCCGGGGGGG
>CAZEWB010000616.1:2360-3054 GCA_964515655.1 uncultured Bacteroidales bacterium | reverse complement strand
GTAAATGACTGTTTTCAAGACAAGAGTAACGAAGAAATCGGACATTATGGACAAACACTAATTAATTGTTGCAAAACATGTTTTTTCTTCTCTTAAACTATGTATGATTTGTTCTTTATTACTAATTTTAAGCACTAATTTTTAAAATTCTGCATTATTTATTCGGTAAAGGATTATAACTTCAAAGGTAAAAAAGCTTTAATAAGGGTGGATTTTAACGTTCACCTAAACAACAACCGACAGATAACTGATGACACCCGAAACAGGGAATGTCTACCTACTATCAACAAAGTGTTGAATGACGGAGGCGCTGTAATCCTTATGACTCACCTTGGACGTCCAAACGGATACGAGGCTGATTATTCGCTTACTCCGATAGCTCCTTTACTCTCGAAGCTGATCGGCAGAAATGTGACCTTCACGCGCGATCTGTTTGGCCCGAAAACGAATGAATATGCTGCAAAGATGAAGATGGGTGAAGTTATTATGCTTGAGAACCTGCGTTTTTATCCCGAAGAAGAAAAAGGTGACGACAAATTTGCTTCTGAACTTGCTTCTCTGGGTGATGTATATATTAATGATGCTTTTGCGACTTCTCACCGGGCACACACGTCGGTTTGTACTATAGCAAAGTATTTTCCTGATGGAAAAAAATTTGCTATAGCACAAACCACAACCAAACACACCCAACACA
>CAZEWB010000616.1:0-2350 GCA_964515655.1 uncultured Bacteroidales bacterium | reverse complement strand
TGTGTTGGGTGTGTTTGGTTTGTTGGTGGAGAATGAAATTGAAAATCTCGATAAGCTTTTATTGGAAGCTCCTTCTCCTTTTACTGCCATTATCGGTGGTGCAAAAGTTTCAACTAAGATCGGAGTGCTCAGGAATCTGGTTGATAAGGTTGATAATCTCATTATCGGCGGAGGTATGGCCTTTACATTCCTGAAAGCTTTAGGTGGCAAAGTCGGTACATCAATATATGAAGAAGAGAAAATTGAAGATGCAAAGCAGATAGTTCAGGCGGTAATGCTTAAAGGCGTAAACCTTTTTCTTCCCACTGACGTTATGGTTGCAGATGGTTTTTCGAACGAAGCTCAGTTCCAGATAGTAACTGCAGACAATGTCCCCAAAGGATGGATGGGTCTGGATATTGGTCCGAAAACTCGCCGTCGCTTTGCGGAGATCATTAATAATTCGCAGACTATATTATGGAACGGCCCTATGGGTGTGTTCGAAATGGACAATTTCCGTCAGGGAACAAAATCCATAGCTATTGCCGTTGCCGGTGCAACTATTAGCGGTTCATTCTCGCTTGTAGGCGGTGGCGACTCGGTGGCCGCAATCAATCAGTATAACCTTGCCGACCAGATGTCTTATGTTTCAACAGGTGGCGGCGCCATGCTCGAGTACCTTGAAGGCAAAGAACTTCCGGGCATCGGTGTGATCCGTAAAAAGGGAAAAATAATCAGGAAAGCCTCTTCTGCTTCCACCCCTTCACATATTAAAAAACATGTCATCCGTAAAATCCGATAATTATGAATAATAATCTGCCCATCCGCTGTCTTCAGGATGCCGACCTCCGCGGTAAGATCGTTCTGGTTAGAGTTGACCATAATGTTGTAAAAAAAGGTAAGATATACGACCCCTACCGTATTGATGCGACATTCGGCACACTTTACTATATAAATGCCAAGGGAGGAAAAATAATCCTTATGACACATGTCGGACGTCCGAAAGATAAAAAGGCAGGTACTATTTCCTTAGGAGAAGATACCTCGGTTATGCCGATTGTGGAGTATCTCAGAAATAAATTGCACATCAATGTGCAGGTCCCTGAATTTATGCCTCATGGTGATAAGGGGTACCTTAGCATAGAGACTTCTGTAAACCACATGATACGTGACCTGAAGGAGGATAAGATAGATGCAATATATCTTCCCAATACCCGCTGGTTTGCCGGTGAAGAAGCCAAAGGTGAAGATGCAGTACGTTTTGCAAATCAGCTTGCAGGCCTTGCAGATATTTTTGTTAATGATGCTTTTGGTTCATGGCAGCCACATGCTTCTACTGTTCTTGTGAATAAATTCCTGCCCTCGTATGCGGGATTTCTGATGCAGAAGGAACTGACGAACCTTGAACGTATATATAGTCCCGAAAAACCTTTCGTTGCAGTTGTTGCAGGATCCAAATTCGATACAAAGATCGATTCACTTTATGCTTTGCTCGAAAAGGCCGATTATCTTGTGCTGGGCGGCGTAATTTATAATGCATACCTCTGTGCAAAATACGGACTTCATATCCAGGGTATAGGCGAAGAAGACCTTGAACCTGCAAGAAAGTTTGTTGAATTCGCAAAAAAATACACTAATAAACTTGTAGAACTGCCTTATATTGTTGAATCAGACACACTGGACGGTAAGATCGAAGGCAAACACAGAACTCACAATATTAAAGATCTTAAAAGAGGACAGAAATTGAATTACATTCTGGATGTGGCCCACGAATCGTTTCATGTCCCTGAGGTAATTGAAGTGTTCCATAAATCGAAAACCATTTTTGTTAATGCAGTTATGGGTTTTACGCCACACTTCAGTGAAGGAACGGTTGCACTTGACCAGCTTATCGACGAAAGCCCCGATTCAGTAAAACTATATGGCGGTGGCGACACCATGCAGGAACTGAAACGCCTGTTGCCCGGTCTTTACATTGTTGCTCTCGACAGTCCCCGCTATTATATTTTTACCGGCGGAGGCGCCGTCCTTAAAGCCATACAGGAAGGTTCATACAAGGGAATAGAACCGATAAAGGCTCTTACTATATAGATCATCTGTATTCCTCATGTAGGTTAATTAAAGTGTTGGAAGCACGAAGTTGGAAGCACGAAGTCGCATGGGTTGTGGGTCTTGAGCGGGGGATTAATAAATCACATGCACAAGCTCATGCCCCCCTCAACTTCGCGCTTCGTGCTTTTGACTTCCAACACTTTTATTTACAGTTTTTAATTCCTTAGTTTAATTTCTACAAGTTTCTTAACATCCTCGAAAAGAGACTCATCTTTAACCTCTATCCTTATTCCCCCCCACACCAAACACACCCAACACA